>CANKXJ010000034.1 GCA_947487595.1 Actinomycetota bacterium | reverse complement strand
ATTTCACGGCCATTGACGATGAATGTGACTGTTACACGTGTACGCACTACACACGGGCTTATATGCACCATGTATTCCGCGGTAAAGAAATCATCGCTTCAACCCTTGCCACAATCCATAACGAGCGCTTTATCGTGCGCTTGGTTGATCAGATGCGACAAGCGTTATTGGATGGCAATTTCACCGATATGAAAGCTGATTTCTTAGGCCGCTACACACACCGCAGTGGCCAGGCCCGCGACTAACTCCTCTAGCGGGAAATTACTTTAGGCAGGTTCCAATTGAACTTAATGGAAATCTCACGAACTATCACTACTGCCAGCCCAGATACCACGGCAGTAATGCCCTCATTGATTCCAAGTGAAGTCATTGCCAGATAGAAAATAGCCCCCGCGAAAGCGCTTGTTCCCACAGTTTCACGGTGAAGAAGAACTGGCTGGACTTGGCACAAAATATCTCTAAACAATCCCCCAGAGACAGCGCCAACAATGGCTAAGACCAGGGCAGCCAATAGCGGGGCATCGTTTGTAAGTGCAAACTGGGCACTAGAGACTGTTGCCACGGCAAGGCCTAAGGTGTCTAGCGAGAGTGCAAGGCGTCCGACTTCTTGTTTCTTACCAATTGCAATTGTTATTACAACCGCGGCAATGATGGGTAGAAATAACCACGGGTATTGAATCCAGGGTGGGCGCTGTCCCATAAAGATGTTGCGCAAAGTTCCACCAGAGATTGATGCAATGGCTGCGATGAGAAGGATGCCGCCGTAATCAAGGCCTTTATTGGCTGCAACGCGAGCAGCTACTAATGCAAAAGCAAAGGTAGAGACAAGGTCGAGTGAATAAACCAGAAGTTCTAGATCCATTTGAATCTACTTCTTGGCTGCTAGTCGTGCCTCACGACGGATGCGTTGTTCTGCAGGATCAGGAACAGGCACAGCTGAAATTAAGCGGCGGGTGTAATCACTTTTAGGGTGCTTCAAGATCTGATCACGATCGCCAACTTCAACTAACAAACCATCTTGCATAACAGCAATGCGGTGAGCCAAGATGTCAACGACAGCTAAGTCATGGCTGATGAACAGACAGGCAAAGTGCAACTTGCCTTGCAGTTCCTGTAGCAGGTCAAGGAATCTTGCTTGCACAGAAACATCCAGGGCAGATGTTGGCTCATCTGCAATTAGTAGATCAGGTGTTAGGGCTAGAGCACGTGCGATACCCACGCGCTGGCGTTGTCCACCTGAGAGCTCATGTGGGTAGCGGTTTCGGTAACTGCGTGGAAGTTCTACTTGATCAAGTAGATCTTCAATTTTGTGTGCTAAATCAGCACCCTTGGCTAATCCCGCTAAGAACAATGGCTCACCAATTGATTCACCGATAGGCAAACGTGGGTTAAGGGATGAGGCAGGATCTTGGAAAACAATTCCGGTGTGGCGACGAATTGTGAAAAGCTCCTTTTGTGTGGCATGACTGATGTCCTTGCCAACAATTTCAAGTGAGCCTTCCTTGATAGGAAGCAGACCAATGGATGCGCGGCCCACTGTGGTTTTTCCTGAACCTGATTCACCCACAAGGCCGACGATCTCACCTGGGTAGATCTCAAGGCTAAAGTTCTTTACAGCCACGAACGCTGGTATGCGACCACGCTTGGGATATTCAATGGTGACATTTTCCAACTTCAAAACCGGTGCTGGCTTTGTACTCTCCTTATAAGGAAGCTCGCGCTTTTTAGTAGAACCCAGCTTTGGAACTGCTCCAAGGAGTTGCTGGGTATAAGGATGTGTTGGCTTATTAAAGATCTGATCAGCAGTTCCTGATTCAACAGTAATTCCATCTTTCATAACAAGGATGTGATCAGCCATATCTGCAACAACACCCATGTCGTGAGTGATCAGAAGAATCGCTGAGTTGAGCTTGTCTTTAAGTCCACGCATTAAATCAAGGATTTCAGCTTGTACTGTCACATCGAGTGCTGTGGTTGGCTCATCAGCAACAAGTAAGCCTGGATCACAGGCAAGTGCTTGAGCGATCATGGCGCGCTGGCGCTGTCCACCTGAGAGTTGGTGAGGGTACTTATCAATTGATCTCTCTGGATCTGGAATATCAACCATGGTGATTAACTCCACGGCGCGAGCATGTGCCTCTTTTGGACCCATATCAAAGTGGTTACGAAGAGTTTCCATTATCTGGAAACCGATTGTGTAGATAGGGTTTAGAGCAGTCATAGGCTCTTGGAAAATATAGGCAACTTCTTTTCCGCGGAATCTGCGAAGAGTCACTGCTTTTGCATTGAGCATCTCTTGATCTTTAACTTTCACAGATCCAGACATACGGGCATTTGAAGCCAGAAGTGACATCAAGCCAAGGGCGGTAGTTGATTTACCAGAACCTGATTCACCCACAATGGCAGTTACTTTTCCTGGCTCGAGCGAGAGGTTCATTCCAATAACAGCTGGATACCACACTCCATCTACCCAGAAATCAACATTAAAATCCTTGATCTCTAAGACTGGCTTACTCATTTGGTTGACCCCATCTGTGAGAAACTTGCGCAATGACAAAGAGTGAAAAGTTTCGACCTGGCAGCGCCATTGCTAGCGGATGGGTTCTGATCGCTTTCTTTGTCGGATTTATTATTCAAAGCCTCTTCTACGGCGGAGATATCCTGATGACTATTGGTATCTGTGGCGCAGGTGCATTCGGTTCTTACTTGCTCTTCCTTAAGCCCTACGTTCTGCTCTTTGATGAAGGTATCAAGATTGTTAATCCAACCAAAGAGATCACCGCTACGTGGGATCTGGTTGAGGAGATTGAGACCAGATACAGCATGTCCATCCAGATTAATGATCGGACTTACTACGCCTGGGCCGCTCCAGCGCCGAGTGGTCGACACAGTAGAAGAATGAACAAGAGTGATCTTTTTCCCGGAGCCGATAGTGCCAGACGTGTGGGTGACTCGCTTCAAAGTGACTCGGGTGTCTGTGCTTACATGGCCAACATTCGAAGAAAGAACTTCACTGGAGTGAGCGCTAGTGAGTTTGAAATCATCAGCGATAACACCAGTCTTTATATCTTCGTGGCGCTGGTTTGTATCGGTATTGCTGCCGCAGTTATTTAAAGAATTAATCATCGGCTTGTGCCAACTTTCTAGCAGTTGCTGAATCCTGGCGCTCTTTTTTCGAGATACGGCGACGCTGGCGTGGATCAAAAGCATCGCGCAGACCATCGCCAATAAAGTTAATACTCAATGCAATTGAGATAATGAACAGGCCTGGATACCAGAACAGCCATGGACGCGTTGTGAAAGAGTCCTGATACTGGCTAATGAGAAGTCCCAATGAAACATCAGGTGGAACCACACCAAAGCCAATATAACTCAGCGCAGTTTCAAGCAAAATCGCACCTGATAGCAAAAGCGTCACAGAAACGATGATGACACCAATGGCGTTAGGCAGAATGTGCTTAAAGATAATGCGCTTATTTGTAGCTCCTGCAACGCGGGCTGCATCGACAAACTCTCGCTCACGCAGGGAAAGAAACTCTCCACGTACAAGGCGTGAAAGACCAGTCCAAGCAAATAAACCAAGGAGGAAGGCAAGGAATGTAGCTCCCAGGTTTCCATAACGGTAACCGATAACAGAGCCGATAATGATTACTGGGATTGTGATCATGAAATCCACAAAGCGCATCAAAATCGAATCAATGCGGCCACGGTAGAAACCAGAGATTGATCCAACAATAATTCCAAGGGTTGCGCCCATTCCACCGATAATGAACATTACCGAGAGTGAGCGTTGTGTGCCTTTCATAACCAGTGCTAAGAAATCTCGCCCAATATCATCTTGACCAAATGGATGTGTTCCGAGTCCAATTCCCTGTCCACCTAAAAACTTAGGTAATAGTGAAATTGTTGGACAACCCACTGTGTCATTTGGACAATCACCAAAGCGAAGCTCTGGTAGATCCTCTGGCGTCCACTTCCACCAACCAGGAACTCTCCAGATACCAAATAATCTAAAATCCAATGCAGAAAATGCCATGACGACAATAGAGATGATGGTGACCAGAGAGATTACTGCCGCGCGGTGGCGGAAAAAGCGCTTGAGAACAATTTGTCCCTGGCTTAATCCTTCAATCTCTTTATTTTGAATTGCGTTTTCACCGGATAGAACTTCAGTTGACTCAACGCTGGCCTTTGATTTGCGCGACATCATTAGGCACCACTTCCTACTCGAATACGTGGATCTAGGGCTGAATACAACAAATCTGCGACGAAGTTAGCTAGGACTGCCATAGTTGCCGTAATAAAGAAAACGCCCATCAGCAGATTGAGATCTTGCCCGCGAATTCCTTGCAGAGCAAGAGTTCCCATTCCAGACCAAGCAAATACGCTCTCGGTAATAAAGGCTCCACCGATTACTCCGGCAAAGTCGGCCACCAAGATTGTTGCCATTGGAATCATTGTGTTTCTAAATGCGTGACGCATAATTACTGTACGCTCTGTCAAACCCTTTGCACGGGCAGTGCGAATGTAATCTTGGTTGAGAACTTCAAGCAGAGTTCCACGTGCAAATCTGATGTAACCAGCAAAGCCGATCAGAGTCAGCGCAAGAGTTGGCAAAAATAGATGAGTAGCCACATCTAAACTTGAAATCCAAAAATCGTTGGTCTCTAGAATGTCATTTCGCTGTCCAACGGTTGGAACTGGGCGATAGTTAATTGCATCTGTCTCCATATATGGCTTCCAGGTCTGCATAAACTTATCAAGTAATACCAAACTGGCTGAAAGAACTCCAGTAATAATTGAAGTTCGAACAATTGGAGCTCGATCAATTTTAGAAAATGCAAGTCCCACAAAGACTGCTGTTGTGATTAATGCACACACCATCAGGAAGATGCTCAGTGCACCCGGATAATTATCAAAAACCCAGTTAACTGGGTAAAAAGCAACAACTGAAAGTCCACCCATGGTCAGCGAAGCCCGGAGCGCAGCCTTATTAATAAGACCCACTGAAAGTTGAGTGACAGCAAATGCAATTCCAATAGAGAGAGCCAAAATAACTACTGGGCCAAGTGATGGATTAAGTAACCAGCCCGTTATTCCAAAGATTGCAACTAAGCTGCTGGAAATTGCAAAGGCAGAGGCGTATGCAACCCAAAAGGTTTTGCGCGATCCACCAATAACCGATGCCCAAAACAATCCGCTGACAAGTCCTATACCGATAATCCAACCCAATGGAATCTGAGGTTCTCGTAAGAAGTTATTGAATGAGATCGCTAGGTACTCCTTCAAGAGAACTGCAACCCAAAAAACTGGAAGTGAGAAAAGAAGGAAAGCTACAAATGTCATTGAGTAGTCAAAGCGGCTGTACTGGCGAAGAGCTGTAACAATTCCGATCATAATTCCGAGCACAGCTGCAAAAAGTGTTGCAGCTGCTACAAGGCGCAAAGTAACTGGGATAGCTAGGGCTAGCGAGTCAACAACTGCTGATCCATCTCTGCCGATTCCAAAGTTAGGATTTCCAACAAATACTCCAAGGACGCCCTTGAGCCATAAGAAATATCTCAGTGGAGGTGGAACATCTAACTGAAGTTCGCGAGTCAGCGCTGCGATAAGAAAATCACGGTTGGGATCAGTGCTAAGTCGCAGATCGGCCGTTGGGTCACCTGAGATGGCGGCAACGTTATAGAGAATAAAACTTGATCCAAAGAGAATGACGCCTAGGACGCCGAGCCGTCTAAGAACAAAGGCCACCATAGTTCGAGTATTCCCCTCAAAAAGATCTGACGTTCAAATTATTGCCTGACTATACAGCCAAAGGACGCCCGGAGAGTGATCTCCGAGCGCCCAATGGACTGAAATAGGTAAAGCTAACTAAGGGGTTTAATCCTTAGTATGACCACTCCCAGTAGTTCCAAACAATTGTTGGAGATAGTGGGCCTGGCTTTACATTCTTTAGATCCTTGTTAACTGCAACAACACCTGGGTGAATGAACACACCAATTGTGATTGCGTCAGCGTTAGTTAGACGCTCGATCTGAATGTACTTAGCAACCAATAGTGACTCAGACATTGGTGCATCCAAAGTCGCAATGATTCCATCGACTGCCTTGTTGCTATAACCAAGGATGTTGTTTCCACCATTGGTGTCAAAGATTTCAGCTGACTGACGCTGAGTTACAGATGATGCAACCCATGCGAAGAAGTAAGCATCATAATCTGAGTTACCAAGCTTTGATGGCCAGTCAGTACGTACTTCACCAACTAGATCAAAACCAACCTTTATCATGTTTGCCTTTGCAAGTGCAAATTCAGATGCACGACGTGGGTTGTTACCTGGAACAAGTACGCGAACCTTTAGTGGGCTCTTCAATGCATTTGGATAGAACTTCTGAACCAATGCAAGTGCAGATGCGTTACGAGATTCTTGTGTTCCACGTGAGTAGAAAGAAGAACCGTTTGCAGCAATGAGCTTGTCATATGCAGCAGAACCTGGAGCAAGCCATGTTGACTGAACTGGCTTTGACACACCATTGATAGGTGCAATCAACTTCTCCATGATTTCGTTGCGAGGTAGTGCAAGCAAGAATGCCTGACGTAGAGCCTTTGACTTAGCGCCATCCTTTACAGAGAACAAACCTGTGTATGGAGCCTCATCTGGCACTGTGTCGTAGTGAAGATCCCAGTGCTCGTAAGCAACTTCGTCCTTACCAACAACGTTGACGTTCTTGATTGCCTTGAGCTTTGCTACACCGTCAGCAGTTGCCTGACCTGCGTAAACATCTAGCTCACCGTTTGCAAGTGCCTGTGCAGCAGCTGTTCCATCACCGATGAACTTAAATACAACTGTATCTACTGAACCACTCATAGCTGGTCCTGAGTTGTACTTAGGGTTCTTCTTTAATGTGACAGATGTCTTTGCAACTGCGTTATCAATCAAGAATCCACCATTACCAACAAGAAGCAATGGGTTTGTCTTTGAGTCAACAGTTGTGATGGTGTAGTCCTTAGACCAGATATCACCCATCTTCTTGAGAAGAGCTGTGTCCTTGTCCTTGAATGCCTTGATGAAGCGATCACGTGCTGCTTCATTTTCAGCAACGGTTCCAAGCTTTGTCGCTCCTTCAGCCATCAATACAAGAGTGTGTACTGAAGCTGGTCCTGGACCATAAAGATCCCAGTTAGCAATTCTCTTCTTAAATTGAAGAGTTACTGTCATTTTATCTGCAGAGAGAACTGGCTCTCCTACGATGTTAGTTGCATAAACGCCTGAGTATCCAAGACCATTAAATGCTGGAGGAGTCTTCTTATCAGTTGGATCTCCTAGGCCAGCAGCCTTTGAATAAGCATCGCTGCTCAAGACGTGTGACAGAAGCAGATCTTCTCCAGTGATTGGAGTTCCATCTGACCACACACGGCCTGGGTTAACAGTCCATTGTGTGCGGAAATCTGTTGCTGAGTTCTTTACGACCTTGTATGAACCGAAAATTGTGTTCTTTACAAGTTCTTTCTTATTGTTGTAATAGTTAAAGCCAGCACCCTGTAGGTAACCAACTGCAGCACAAGTTGTTGAGTTTGTAGCTGAAAGGCTGCAGTTCAAACCTGTGATTGGGTTAGTTTCATGCAAGATAACTGTTGAACGAGTTGCAGCCTGTGCTGGTGTTAGCAGTGATACTGCCAACGCCGCTGATGCTGCAGCTGCCAGCGCAAACTTTGCGCTACGTGTGAACTTCATAGATCCTCCTCGAGGGATAAGTAAAAGCGTCTGTGGAGAGTCGACCTGCCCCATAGGCGCTTTTGGTGGAGTGAGTCTGCCCGAATTGAGCGTATTAGCGCAACAGGGGAATCATTTGCATGAG
>CANKXJ010000033.1 GCA_947487595.1 Actinomycetota bacterium | reverse complement strand
TTCTTTGAATCTGTTGAAGTTCTAGTAAAGAAGATTGATGAAGCAGTAGAACCTGAGTTAACCGAAGTACCAAGGCCTATTACCGCCCCTGCCTTAGTTGCAGAACTTCGTAGCCAATTAGATGGCGAAAATGCAAAAGAAGCCGCTTCTTTGCTCAGTGCAATGGCAGCTGAAGGAATATATCTAGCAGATCCTGCGAACTGGATTGGATCTGTGCCACTGAGCACGGATGCACCAGTTATTAATGCAGACCTAGAAGTTGTCGTCTCTCCTAGTGGAGCCGAATCATTTGTTGAGTGCGGAGTGAAATGGTTCCTACAAAATAATGGTGGCACCGATGGTGATAGCACAGCTCAAGTTTTGGGTTCTGCCATTCACGCATTTGCCGCCAAGATGGTGCAAGAGCCTGGAACATCTAAGCAAGATTTGATAGCGAGTCTAGAGAGTTCATGGAAGCTTATAGATCCAGAGTCTGGATGGGTCAGTGCTTCACATTTAGAGAATGCTGTAACAATGCTTGAAAAGTTTGTTACCTATCACAATGAATCCAAGCGAGAAGTTGTGGATGCTGAAATTAGATTTGATGTGAAATTGGGTCGTGCTCGAATTCGGGGAAGTGTGGATCGATTAGAGGTTGAAGCCAATGGTTCACTTTTCATCATTGACTTTAAAACTGGTGGAACTGCTATTTCACTCAAGGATGCAAAAGAGAATCTGCAGTTAGCTAGTTACCAAGTGGGAATTGCCGAAGGTGGCTTTACTCAAGGCAGTATCAGCGCCGGCGCAGAGCTGGTGTATCTGGGCACAAGCACTGCAGGTGCAACTCTTAGACCACAACATGTTATTGATGTTGAGGCGACAAAAGAGAAATTGAATGAGATTGCCGACGGCATGGGCGCTGCTACTTTCTTTGCCACCGTAAATAAGCGCTGTAAAGGCTGCCCAGTACGCAAATCCTGCCCCGTTCAAAATGATGGACGGACGGTGATTGAGCAGTGACATTTACAAATATGGAGCGAGTAGCTAAATATTCACCGGAAGAGATAGTTGAAAAGCTTGGACTCAAGCCTGTTACACCATATCAATCCGAAATCATTAGTAGTCCACTAGAGCCTTCAGTAGTAATTGCTGGTGCTGGTTCAGGTAAGACTGAAACGATGTCTAATCGTGTGTTGTATTTGGTTGCTAACGACTTTGTCACACCAGATCAAATCTTGGGTCTAACTTTCACGCGCAAAGCTGCCGGAGAACTTTCTGTTCGTATTCGAAAGCGCTTGCGTCAATTAGCTGCAGATAAAGACTTCAAACACATTACCTCTACTTCTACATCTGTTACTACCTATCACTCCTATGCAGGCAAGCTCCTGAGTGAACATGCAATTCGCTATGGCATTGATGCAGATGCAGAGCCATTGGGTGAGGCAGCAATTTGGCAGATTGCATCTGATGTTGTGCGCAACTGGTCAGATGATTCATATCGAAATCAAAGCGCGGTCAGTACAGTCATCAAAGATTTGTTGGGGCTATCTAAGTTAATGCTGGAGCATCAAGTAAAGGGCGAAGATATTGAGCGCATCGGCAATGAAGTTCTATTGTCTCTACAACCTCTAACCGGAAGTAGTAACGCTGAAGTTCGAGATGTTGCTAAAGCTATGCGACAGAGAAACTCGCTGCTTCCTATGGTTGAAACCTTTATGCAGCGTCGCAAAGCTGCGGGGGAGTTCTCCTTTGATGATCAGATGTCACTCGCTGCAGATATTGCTCAGAACTTTGAAGATGTTGGTGTGTTAGAGCGCGGTAAATATAAAGTTGTTTTACTTGATGAGTATCAAGACACATCCCAATCACAGGTGCGCATGCTTTCTTCTCTCTATGGAGGTGGTCATCCAGTAATGGCTGTGGGAGACCCATCGCAAGCCATTTACACATGGCGCGGCGCCTCTGCCGGCACCATGGCATCTTTTGCTACCTATTTCCCTAAGAACGTTGATCAAGTGGGCAAAGCTCAGTTCTCTCTTCCAACAACGTTTCGCAATGATGAAATGATTTTGTCGGTTGCAAACCGCATTAGTGGTGAAATTAAGTTAGCGGGCGGGCAACAAGTTGTTGAACTAGAGGCGCGACCAAAAGCTGGCAAAGGTGAAGTTGCCTACGGAATCTTTGAAACTATTGATGCTGAAGCACAGGCGATTACTGAATACATTCAGAAGAACTGGGCTCCCTCTACTGGCAAGACATGCGCCGTGCTTGTGCGCAAGCGCAGTCAGATTACAGCGATAGAAGCAGCGTTGCATGACGCTGGAATTGCAGTGGAAGTAATTGGAATTGGTGGTTTGATTCACGTTCCAGAAGTAGCCGATGTTGTAACAATGTTAAAGATAATTACTGATCCAGATGCTGGTTCTGCGCTCATGCGTCATCTAACTGGACCACGAATCAACTTAGGACCACGTGACATTGCAGCACTTGGCACATTCTCACGTGATCGCGCTAAAGCTATGCATGCTGATTCAAAGACATTTATTAAAAAGATTGCCGCGGGCAATCCCGAACAGTTAGAGGCCGATGATCAATTTGCAGGCTCAATCATCGATGCCTTAGATGAAATTGCCGATGCAAAGAAATTTGGTTTTAGTGATATTGGATATCAACGCCTGGTTCGATTTGCTAGTGACTTGCGTCGATTACGTGCCAGAGCTGGTGGGCAGATAACTGATCTGATTAGTGAAATCGAAAACTACTTAACCCTAGAAAGTGAAATAACTCTGCGCGATGGCAATCAATCCGGTCGCAGACACTTAGATCGCTTCCTTGATGAAGCAGCAAAGTTTGAGCGCACAGGTGGAACAGTCTCGGCCTTCCTAGTGTGGCTAGATATAGCTGCCGATGCTGAAGGCGGGCTAAAGGCAGGGGCGCCTGAAATTCGCAGTGATGTAGTGCAGATATTGACTATTCACATGGCAAAAGGTGCTGAGTGGGATGTTGTTGTTGTGCCCGGATTGGCTGAGGGCACATTTCCTGGCGGCAATACGGGGGATTCTGATAATTGGATTAAGAATGAAAAGCATGTGCCGTTTGAGCTGCGCGGGGATGCTCATGAGCTTCCACATTTTTCTTTGCATGGCATAACTAAAAACAGTGATGCGGCAAAGGCAATCAAAGCCTTTGGTAAGGATTGCACCAATAACATCAAGATGCGTGAAGAGATGCGCCTTGCATACGTTGCTATTACGCGCGCTAAATCGCATCTATTGTGCACAACATCGTGGTGGCGAGATGGCACACAATCTGTAGCACCAAGTGAGATCTTCACAATGATTGCAGCAGCGGCAAGCGGGTTAGGTGGCTTGCTAGTAAGTGATGTTGCAGCACCTGAAGATGGCGCAGAAAACCCAACGATTGAAAATCCAATCTCTGCACAGTGGCCACGTGATCCATTAGGAAATCGTCGCCAAGCATTTGATGCTGCCATTGAATTAGTGAAATCTGCACCCATCCATTCACTTCAGGAATCTCATTCTGATGAGGTTAATTCATGGATTGGTGATGCTCAGGCTTTGATTAATGAGCAACGTAAGGTGAAAGATCAAACCATTCGGGTTGCGCTGCCTCCACGTCTTTCAACTTCCACCCTTGTTGCCTTGCATAAAGATCCACAAGAACTTGCGCTCAATATTCGCCGTCCAATGCCGCGAGGGCAAGATCAATACTCACGTCGTGGTACTGCTTTCCACTTATGGGTTGAACGCCAATTCACTGATGCAGCAACGCTTTTTGGTGATGAATACTTGGATTACTTAGATCCATTGGAAGAAGATTCAAAGCTAGAAGATCTAAAGAAAGCCTGGCTGGGCAGTGAATATGCCAATCGCACACCGGCCCGCGTTGAAGTGCCATTTGAAACCACAATTGCCGGCATTTTGGTGCGTGGACGCATCGACGCCGTCTATGCAACAGCTGATGGTTTTGAAGTGGTGGATTGGAAAACTGGATCAAGCAAGTTGGATGAATCGGCTGCTGGGCAGCTGGCGATGTATAGATTGGCTTGGGCAAAGCTCTCAGGCACAGATATCTCAAAGATAAGCGCAGCTTTTCACTATGTTCCACATTCTGTTACAGATCGCCCAGCAGACTTACTCGATGAAAGCGCCCTTATTGCGTTAATTACTAATGCAAGTAAAGAATCAGCTTAATCAACTTCAATCTGTAGCGGTAAATGATCACTCATTCCTGAGTGAGGGTATTGAATATGACGGACATCTTTTGCCTTTAAACCTTGCGAAAGAAAATAATCTATCTGCACCTTTGGATACCAACTTGGAAATGTGCGCATAGCTGCCAGAGATCTCCATTTAAAGTCACAGACAAATATGGAAAAAGGAAGATTGAGATCTCCCATAATCAATATCTTAGATTTATCTGTTACACCTAAAGTATTTGCCCAACGCTTAATCTTTATTAATTGCGCTAAAGAAAATCCTGGCACAAATGAGAGGTGAGTGTTAATGATGAGCCAGCCATTATCTAGTTTGGCAGCCAATGCACTTCGTGGATGGTCTCTGACATAGACACGTTTTAACTTTCCATCAACTGGAAATGCCATCAAGACACCAACGGGTGAACCTTTAAGCTCTAAGCGGTGCCACGATTGAACTGGAACCTTTGAAGCCATTCCAATTCCATATGATCCTGGTGCTACATCACTTTTATTTGTAATGAGTTTGTCATCGCTATCAGTTGGATTTCGCCAATCTTCATCGGGTGATCCCATAAGAGATGGAGCAAAGGCCCAATCTTTTGCGCCAACTATCGATGCAACATCACCTGTTTGATTGTGATTGCCTGATCGCTCAAGGAAGTAATCGACTTCTTGCAGGCCTATGACATCAGTGGCTAGCTGGCTAAGGGCGGCAGAGAGTAGAGCCTGCGGATCGGCTTCTTCATCGGGGGGAATGGGCAGCCCGTGCAGCAGATTCCACGATGTTATGCGCATGGGGCGATGCTAGTAGCGTTCACCCCTATGAGCGCGCGCAATCAATCCTTATCCCTGATTAATCGCGCTAGCCACCTGCGCACAGATGCCAAGGCCTTAGAAGAGCTCTGGAAAAAGGCGATGATTGTTCAGATCATCGATGGGCGAATCAGTGCCAGTGAAGATGCTCTTATTTTTTGTGATGCGGCCACGGTTTCTTCACAGATGGATTCATTTATAGAAGGTGATCGCTTTTTCTTAGGCCTTGGCCGTGATGACAACACACCATATTTCGCATGGCGAACCTCGTGGATGAATGAGCCTTTAAGTGAAGAAAAAAAGTATGAAGGTTTTGCAACACTTCGCGAACTGGGAAGCAGCTTGGATGAAGTTGAAATCTCCTTAGCAATGCATGCAGTGGGTCTTGCGAACTGGCATGCAACACATCCGTGCTGTGCAGGGTGCGGCGGCGCAACTGTGAGTGATTTAGGAGGATCGGTTCGCGTGTGTGTTGAAGACTCCACACAACATCACCCCCGCACAGATCCAGCAGTCATTGTTTTAGTGAAAGATTCAACAGATCGAATCTTGTTAGGTCATCAACCTGTATGGCCAGAAAAGCGTTTCTCAACTTTTGCAGGCTTTGTTGAACCAGGTGAATCATTTGAAGAGTGTGTTTCACGTGAAGTTTTTGAAGAAGCTGGTGTGTATTGCAATGATATAAATTACTTACGCTCCCAAGCCTGGCCTTTTCCAGCATCCATCATGATTGCCTTTGAAGCAATTACAGATCACCCAGAAAATGCACGTCCTGATGGTGAAGAAATCACTGAGATTCGTTGGTTTACAAGAGATGAGATGAAGAAGGCTGTGGCAAGCAACGATATTTTGTTGCCACCATCAATCTCTGTTGCCCGCAAAATGATTACAGCTTGGTATGTTGGAAAAGAAGGTTATGTTGTGAGTGATTTAACTGGTGGGGAATCCTGGCGTTAATGTCAGATCTTCGCGCAGAAGAGATTTTAGAATCTCTCGATAACGAACAAAGAGCCGTTGCTCTTGCTACACGTGGTCCTGTGTGTGTTATTGCCGGTGCTGGAACTGGAAAAACTCGAGCAATTACTCACCGCATCGCATATGCCGCAGCAATTAATGTGATGGATCCACACAAAGTATTAGCTCTTACCTTCACTGCCCGTGCTGCTGGTGAAATGCGCATGCGCCTTCGCTCACTCGGCGTGCCATCGGTTGCTGCGCGCACTATTCACGCTGCTGCCCTTAAGCAGCTCACCTTTTTCTGGCCACAAGTATTTGGTGGTCGCACGCCAGATCTCATCACTTCAAAGACCGCCTTTATTACCGAGGCAATCAAGCGCGCTGAATTAACAGGGGAGTTATCGATTACTTCGCGTGATTTGATGCGAGATATCGCCTCTGAAATTGAGTGGTCAAAGGTGAGTGAAGTTGCACCAGTTGATTACTTATCTGAACTAGGAAAGCGCACGGTGAAACCTCGAATTAATCCAGAGCAAATGGCCAAGGTCTACACGGCCTACGAATCAGTTAAACACCAAGAGCGAGCAATGGATTTTGAAGATGTTTTGCTTCTTACAACGGCCATGATTGAGCAAGAGCGTGAAGTAAGAGAGCGCGTGCAGGACCAATACCGCTTCTTTACCGTCGATGAATATCAGGATATTTCACCACTGCAGCAACGTTTGATTAATGCTTGGCTAGGCTCGCGTCAAGAAATCTGCGTTGTGGGCGATCCTGCGCAAACGATTTATTCATTTGCTGGTGCAACTCCTGTTTTCCTCAATTCATTTACGCAGCGCTTTCCAGAGGCTGAAGTAGTTCGCCTGACAACTGGGTATCGGTCAACTCCTGAGATTACTTTTATGGCTAACTCTGTTTTGCGCAAAGCCCAGATGGGCCAAGAGTTAGTTGCCCTCAATAATCATGGCGATAAGCCATCAGTAGATGCATATAACGATGAGTCATCTGAGATTGCAGGGATCATTAGTTCAATCACTCAGTTGATTTCCCAGGGAACTGCCCCGCAGGAAATTGCAGTCTTGGCCCGCACAAACAGTCAACTCAACTCTGTTGAACGTGCGATGAATGCAGCAAAAGTTCCTTACCAAGTGCGCAATAGTGAAAGATTCTTTGATCGCTCTGATGTTCGTGAGTTTTTAAGGCTTGTTCGCAACGCCTCGGTTATTCCAACCGAAGGTGTTTCTTGGCTAGATGAGCTGCGCACACTCGCACAACCTTTTTTAACTGGAGCTCACATTGATGGTATTGCAGCACTTTTGCACTTAGCTCGCGAACTTGATTCTGACAGTGGCTTTACACCAAAGAATCTGCGCACATATTTACGCGAATTAGAAGATCGCGTGCAACAAAACAACCCACCAACAATGCCTGTAACAACTCTGGCCACGTTGCATGCAGCAAAGGGTCTTGAATGGGAGCGAGTATTTTTAATGGGAGTAAGTGAAGGCCTGCTTCCACTTGAAAATAACTCAACTACAGGGGACCAAGCATCCATTGATGAAGAGCGCCGCTTGTTTTATGTTGGAATCACGCGGGCAAAAGTAGATTTGCACATGAGCTATTCCAAGAAAGCCTCACGGTTCTTGGCTGAAGCGGGCCTAAATACCCCTTAATTACCCGTGGGTATGCGGGATTTAATTAACTTGCATGAAGCTAGACCCATGCTTTACCCTTGCCTTTCATCGTTTTCATGGCGGAAACGAAGTGAATAGAGGGGAAGCGAAGATGCCTAATAGCTCATTCGTTCCAGCAAACGCAGCGCGTTCTGCTGTCATTCCTTCTGCTCATACAACCAATAAGCCTGCTGCTTGGCATACAACAAAGCCTGCGTTTTACGCAGCGTTTTATGCCGGATACGAGGCCACTGGTGGTTCTACTCGATAACA
>CANKXJ010000032.1 GCA_947487595.1 Actinomycetota bacterium | reverse complement strand
GAGAAGGTGAAGCTGTGGATGGGGTAAAACCGCAGGTCACTTAGGGGAATGTCCGAATTGCCCTAAATGTGACTGTGACTTTCTTTTAGCCCGGTAATGGACCTTCCAGCATCTCGGTCACAAGGGCTGCAATCGGCGAGCGCTCGCTACGAGTCAGGGTCACGTGGGCAAAGAGTGGGTGGCCCTTCAAGGTTTCAACAACTGCCACCACACCATCATGGCGACCGACCCGAAGGTTATCCCTCTGTCCAATGTCATGGGTCAGGACCACCCTTGAGGCAGTTCCAATTCGAGAGAGCACTGTCAAAAGAACTCCGCGCTCCAAGGACTGAGCTTCATCGACGATCACAAAGGAGTCATGAAGGGAACGTCCGCGGATGTGGGTCAGAGGAAGCACCTCAATTAAGCCCCGGTCAACGATCTCATCGATAACTGGCTGACTAACAAGTGCGCCCAACGTGTCAAAGACTGCCTGGGCCCAGGGCGACATCTTTTCGCCCTCACTACCTGGCAAGTATCCAAGTTCCTGACCGCCCACGGGATAGAGAGGCCGGAAGATAACTACCTTTTTATGAATGCGCTTTTCCATCACAGCTTCAAGACCTGCGCACAGCGCCAACGCCGACTTACCAGTTCCTGCCCGCCCACCCATCGAAACAATTCCAATGGAGTCATCTAGTAAAAGATCTAGCGCAATGCGCTGTTCGGCACTTCGACCATGCAAACCAAAAGCTGAGCGATCTCCCCTAATTAACTGCAACTGCTTATCGGCCGTTACACGGGCCAGCGCGCTGCCACGATCTGAATGCAAAACAAGTCCGGTGTGAATCGGAAGGCTATGGGCCGCTTCATGATCTGCCCGATCTGAGGAATACAAATCATCAATGACAGATGAGCCAACTGTGAGCTCTTCAATTCCAGTCCAGCCGCTATTGGGCACTAGCTCTGCTAAATACTCCTGGGCTTCAACACCCACAGATGATGCTTTAACGCGAAGCGGTAAATCTTTTGAAACTAGAACAACGTTCTTGCCATCTGACATTAAGTTCTTAGCAATAGCCAGGATGCGAGTGTCATTGGTGCCATCGCGCAAGAAACCATGGGGCAAGGTGGACAGGTCGGTGTGATTGAGTTCAACTGAAAGCGTTCCACCCTCTGAGGTAATAGTCAGGGGTTGATCAAGTCGGCCATGGGTAACGCGAAGATCATCTAGTGCTCGCAGGGCCGCCCGGGCAAAATAACCTAACTCCGGGTGATCGCGCTTAGTCTCAAGTTCGCCAATAACAGCGATAGGAATGATGACTTCATGCTCAGCAAATCTATGCAGGGCGCCAGGATCAGCTAATAAAACGCTGGTATCTAAAACAAAAGTCTTTCTAGAGCTTTGACTCTTAGCAGCCAATGGCTGGACTCCTCATTTTTAGTTGTACTCGGGGGATGCTGCTTCGGATATGTAAAAAGGTAGAACAAAATGCGGCTAACTCTGTGGCAACACGCGCTTTATAAAAGTTAAATCTTGTCGATGATTGTGGCCTAAATCTCAACTGCCGAAACGGCGTTGTCGAAGTGAATAAGCACGTAGAGCACGTAAAAAATCAACGCGACGAAAATCTGGCCAATAAGCCTCACAGAAGTAGAACTCAGATAGCGCGCTTTGCCACAAAAGGAATCCGCCAAGGCGCTGTTCTCCTGATGTTCTAATCAAAAGCTCTGGATCTGGTTGGCCTGCTGTGTATAAAAACTTAGAAATATCATCACTGGTTAACTTCGCTTTAGCTTGATCGAGTGAATGACCTGATTTTTCCTCTTCGCCAAGATAAGACTTCACGGCATCAACAATCTCGCGCCGGCCCCCATAGCTAATCGCAACGTTGACCTCAACTCCATCGTTTCGAATCGGCTTTAGTCCAGCTAGTTTTTCGCTCAGCCAGGGTGGCAAGAGATCTAGAGCACCTACGGCTTTAATGTTCCAGCGACCAGTTGCCGCTAACTCATCGACAGTCTCACCAATAATCTTGAGGAGCTCTTCAATCTCATCCGAGCTTCTTTTGAAGTTATCAGTTGATAGCAACCACAAGGTCACAACCCGAACATCGGCATCATCACACCAACCCAAGAACTCAATGATTTTATTTGCCCCAGCTTTATGGCCATTGGGATCACTGTTGTTGGGATTAGCTTTTGCCCACCTGCGATTACCATCAAGGATGACACCAACATGGTGAGGGGTCTTAGTGAAATCTAACGCTCGAACTAAACGCCACTCATAGAGTGGGTAGAGCGCAGACTTGATGAGTTTACGAATAACGGCGAACAACTCTGCGTTCGGCAATCAGTGAGGCAACGGGAAGTGTGCCGGCCAAAAGTAGCAACAGAATCTTCTTTATTGGCCACTTCGCCTTTACTGAAAATTGAAGAGCCACAATTACATAAGCGAAATAGACCCATCCATGAACAAATGGAATCCAGGCAACTGCAGCCTTCCAGTCTGGGTTATTAAACAGATATGCCACGGGCAGATCTACAAACCACAAAAGTAAGGACATGACGCCGGCAACAATGGCCATCACTCGAAAACGCAGAAGGCTTGATTTCATGGCTTAACTCTACGGCGATAGAAGGGAAGGTAAAGCACCACGCCTGCCATGAGCCACCAGATCACAACATAGGAGATGTGCTGCCAGTAGAAGCCCGGGATTCGAGAGCTTAACTTCTCTGGGGTTAGGCGCTGGCGAGTTAACTCAACGCCATTGTTTGATTCACTCTTTGCTAACACATAGCCATCAAATAGATCTAAATCAGTTAATCCCACAATCACTGAACTATCTAGGCGCGAAATCGCACCATCACCATTCATTGAACGGTCTTCGGATTGAGAGGCAACTAACTGCCCCTTGATATCTATGACCATGGCCATTGAAATATCTGGGTTAAGCAATCGCTCTGACCACAAACCTTTCACAACCAAAATCCCTTGATTCGTGCCAACTTGGAGCAAACCAACTTCCCAATCACTGACCTGCCCATCACCATCGGCTTGGTTGGGCGCTCTAAAGCCTGCAACATAGCGACCCGAGATTTCCACCAACCGATTAAAAGCCTCTGCTTGCAGAGGCTGCCTTGCGGTGGCAATAGTTGTGAGTGGAACAACATTTGTATCAACTTGAGTCGCAGTTACCAAACTTTCTTTTAATTCTTTAGCTCTATCTAACTGCCATAAGCCCAGTGCGAAAAAGATGGCGGCAATAAGTAGGACTGCTACAACTTGACCAACTTTGGAGAAAAAGGAGTTACTGGTCGGTGCCGTCATCGCTTCGATCAACACCCATAAAGCGCTTATAGAAACTGCGCATCAAGAAAACTACAGCGATAATCAGAATCGCAATCGTTAAGGAGCCGGCAACACTCATCTCAAAGTTTTTTTGCATGGCATAATCATGGCATGCAATCAGGCTCGCAGTTCTCCTACGAGGATCGCTATGGCGTGCGCCCAGCCAAGGGGTGGGTCATCCCTGCCCTTGTTATCGCCGTTATTGGAATCAGCTGGCTGGTGTGGGTAGGACTGCACCATTCCAACCCCAGTATCCGATTTTCTGTTATTTCATTTACTGCCACCACTGATCGCGAAATGTCTATTAGATATGAGGTGGTCAGAGAAGATAAAGATCAGGTTCTTACATGCACGTTGGTTGCACGCGATTACGATAAAACTGTGGTGGGACAGATTGAAGATGAAATAGGGCCAGGCCTTACAGTTGTGGAGAAAAACACAGATATTCCTACGCGTAGCCAAGGCGTTAATGCCGATGTGGTTGCCTGCCGTATTAAATAAGTTGTAGGCAGCTACACCCACCTAGTACCTTTACACCTTATGAGCGCACAGACATGGTTAACGCAGGAAGCTGCCGATCGTTTGCGCGCCGAATTAGAAAACCTTGAGCAACATGGCCGCAAAGATGTCACAGCAAAGATTGAAGCTGCACGTGCCGAAGGTGACTTAAAAGAAAACGGTGGTTACCACGCCGCCCGCGATGAGCAGGGCAAGATGGAAGCGCGCATCCGCCAACTCAAGCAGATGTTAGAAAATGCCCACATTGGAACTCCACCAGCTGCCGCCGATGGCAAAGTTGGCGCAGGCATGGTTGTTACGGCAGAGATTGCTGGAGATGAAATGAACTTTCTTTTGGGCTCACGGGAAATCGCTTCAGGTGATCTCGATGTTTATAGCGAGAAATCGCCTCTAGGTGCAGCAGTGATGGGCGCAGAGATTGGTGCAAGCGTTTCATACACCGCACCCAATGGCCGTGAAATCAAGGTAGTTATTAAAGCTGCGCAGTTTTACTCTTAACTTGAAGTATTTTTATATTTTCTAATACTTAATGGAATAAATACCGCCATCAGTAGCACCATATAGAGCAAAGAAGTCTCTAGCGGGTACTGGCTTGGCCAAGAGCTTGCTGTTGCCCCAAACTCATTTTTGAGACCAAATAGCTGACGGCAAGCTGCCACCATTGTTGAAACTGGGTTCCATTCAGCAAAGTACTGCAACGCCCTAGGCATTCCAGTTGTTGGTGCAAATGCATTTGAGAGAAAAGTCAGTGGGAAAGTAACTAAGAAACCCACGCTCTGCACAGTTCGCGCCTCTTTAACGGCTAAGCCAACATAGATACCAATCCATGAAAGGGCATAACCAAACATAAACAGGAATAAGAAAGCTAAGAAAATAGAGAATCCACCTGATGTTGGGCGCCAACCCACGGCATACCCAGCAGCTGCCATAACAGTTAAAACAAGAATATTAAGAAGTGCATCTCCAAAGGTGCGACCAATAATCACTGCGCCTCTAGAGATTGGCAGAGATCTAAAACGATCGATGAGGCCCTTCTTCATATCTTCAGCTAAACCAACTGCCGTTGCAGCTAATGTGAATGCGACAGTTTGAACAAAGATTCCAGGCATGAGCAGTTGAACATATCCCCCTGGCTGGTCAGTAGAAATTGAACCGCCAAATACAAAACGGAATAGAAGTACAAACATCACTGGTTGAATAGTTGAGAAAACTAGTACTTCAGGAATTCGAGCAAGCTGGAGCAGCTGGCGCTTAGTAATTGTCATGACATCACTGATTATGTATTTCACTTCTTGCCCCCTCTCTTCTTTTTCTTAACAGGTTCTGCAACAGTTTCTTCTGCCACGTGGCCAGTCAGAGATAAGAACACATCATCTAGTGATGGACGCTTGAGAGCAATATCAAGGGGATGGATTTTCGCGTCATCCAAAGCGCGCAGTGCCTCCATGAGAGCAATCGAGCCAGTTGTGACTGGGGCTGAAATAGTGCGAATATCAGTGTGAATTGCACTTGTGCTGATGCGAGAAACAATCTCTTGAGTTTTGGTGATGTCAGTATTCTCAACTGTAATCTCTAGACGTTCTCCACCCACCTGCTTTTTCAAAGCATCTGAAGTTCCACGAGCAATTACTTTTCCGTGATCAATAACAGCAATCTCATCAGCTAACTGATCAGCTTCTTCTAGATATTGCGTTGTGAGCAACAGCGTTACGCCACCTTTTACTAACTCCTGAATGACTTCCCACATCTCTTGGCGACCACGTGGATCAAGGCCAGTTGTTGGCTCGTCTAGAAAAAGAACTTTTGGTTGCACAATTAGAGATGCAGCTAAATCTAAACGGCGGCGCATTCCACCTGAATATGTCTTGATGGGACGGCGAGCGCTATCGGTGAGTGAAAATCTTTCAAGCAATTCCTCAGCACGCTTGATAGAAGCTGCTTTTCCTAAGTGATACAAGCGACCAAACATTACTAAGTTATCCCAGCCAGTTAATGTCTCATCAACTGCTGCATATTGACCTGATAAACCAATTAATTCACGCACTTTGTCAGGATGCTTGTTTACATCGATGCCTGCAACAGTTGCAATACCTGAATCAGGTTTCAACAACGTTGCGAGAATTCTCACAGTTGTTGTTTTACCTGCACCATTTGGTCCTAATACGCCTAAAACTGTGCCTTCTTCAACATCAAGAGAGAGATCATCTAGCGCTTTGACCTCGCCGTTGCGATAGGTCTTCACTAGATGTTCGGCTATAACTGACTTCACGCGCTAACCTTACCCTTATGTTCAAAAACTCCCCAATATATGCCTCCTATGCTGCAGCACCTGAAGATACAGCAGGAGAATCACTGGGTTAATGCAATCTCCATTTAAGGACCTACCACGAGAAGTATCCAT
Organism: Actinomycetota bacterium; assembly: GCA_947487595.1. GTDB lineage: Bacteria > Actinomycetota > Actinomycetes > Nanopelagicales > Nanopelagicaceae > Planktophila. The sequence continues at coordinate 1,992 of CANKXJ010000032.1, read as the reverse complement.
ACTTATTGCAGCATCCTTTTTTGTTGCCGTTGGGTTTGGCATCGTATTACCTGCTATCCCCGTTTTTGCTAAGTCTTTTGGCGTAAATAACGCTGCAATTGGCTTAATGGTTTCTGCATTTGCAATCACTCGCTTTGCCTCTGGGTTAATTTCTGGCACCTTGGTCGATAAATTTGGTGAGCGTGCAGTCTTTTCTTCTGGTGTATTTATGGTTGCGCTCTTCACTTTCTTAGCTGGTCTTGCTCAAAGCTACGAACAACTCCTCTTTTTCCGCGCAGCTGGTGGTCTTGGTTCATCGATGTTTTCAGTTGCTGCAGGTTCGGTGATTATGCGATCTGTTGATGATTCCAATCGTGGCCGTGCCCAATCGGTCTATCAAGGCTCATTTCTTCTAGGTGGCATCGCAGGTCCTGCTATTGGTGGATTGCTATCAGTCATCTCACTACGTGCTCCATTTTTTGTTTATTCAGGAATGCTTCTTTGTTCAGGAACGGTTGCCTTCTTTTTCCTTAAAGGCGACAAGATAGGTAAAGAAGATAAGAACTCAGATCTATCTGAGCACACCACTGTGCGCGAGGCGTTAGCGATGAAGCCATATCGGATCGCACTTGTTCTTGCATTTATTGGCAGTTGGGTTTTCTTCGGACTTCGTGCATCAATCTTGCCAATCTTTGTGACAGAAGAATTGAATTCCACTACAGCAGTAGTTGGTTATGGTCTTGCCCTCTCTGCAGTGGTTCAGGGCGTAATTCTCCTGAAAGCTGGCAGATACTCTGATGAGAAGGGGCGCCGTGCTGCATCAATCATCGGTGCACAAGTTGTTTTGCTTGGAGTTCTATTACTTACTTTTTCATTTCATATCTGGATGTTTTTGCTGTCAATGGCAGTCCTTGGTTTTGGTGGGGCTTTTCTATCAACCACTCCGGCCAGCATTGTGGGCGATGTTATTAAGGGCAAAGGTGGCAAGGTAATTGCAATCTTCCAGATGGCAGGAGATGCCGGAATGATGGTTGGGCCAATCATTATTGGGGCGGTGTCAGATTTTTATTCATATCGCACCGCTTTCGGTTTATCGGCTGCCATCTTTGCAATTGCACTTGTCTTGGTCTATCAAATACCAGAGACCAGAAATGTCGAAGAGCCCCAGGTTAAAAACCTGAGGCCCCTCGATGAAGATCTGTGATTAGTCGTTGCCGCGCAAGATTGAAAGCAGACGCAGAACTTCTAGATATAGCCACACGATTGTGACCATCAAGCCAAATGCAGCACGCCATGACTCTGATTCTGGTGCTCCGGCGTTGATTCCCTTTTGAATCTGATCAAAATCTAGAATCAAGAAGAAGCTTGCAAGAACCATTCCACCAGCAGCCATGATTAAACCAAGACCACCGATGTTATAGATGCTTGCACCAAAGAATGAACCAACGAATGAAAGCAGTGCCAGTACTAAGTAGCCGATCAGTGCAGTCATGAGCACCTTAGTGAACTTAGGTGTCACACGGATGCGTCCGCTCTTATAAGCAAAGAGCATTCCAGTGAATGCACAGATAGTTACGATGATTGCTTGGCTAACAATTCCTGCATATACAGAGTTATATATATTGCTAATTGTTCCAAGTGCTAAACCTTGAAAAGCTGCATAAGCAATCGCTAGCGCAGGCTTAACGGTTTTGCTAAAGCTGTTCACCATGGCAAGTGCGAATCCACCAAAGACACCGAGCAACATTGCCCCAGCGCCAAGATTTAGTGTCCATGCAACTGCGCCAACGGAAACTAGTACTGCAAATAAAATTCCTGTACGAGTGACTACATCGTCAATCGTCATGCGACCTGTGCGCATCGATGATGCAGCTGGTGCGTTGTATAGATCTTCCATCGCTGCTGGGTCTGAGTTAATTGTGCTCGGATCAAATGCAGCGTATCCACGCTGATTAAACGCCCGTCCTAAAACAGGGTTTGAACTGCGCATATCTTTTCTCTCCTTTTGTAGTG
>CANKXJ010000031.1 GCA_947487595.1 Actinomycetota bacterium | reverse complement strand
CTAGACAGGGTACCTTTTACCTCCGCACGATTCACGCTCATCCAAGGTGCGCCTTGAGTGAGCACGCACACTGATAGCGACGTTCTAAATCAGAACAACGCGCTGAAAGGGAACACACCATGAGCGAATTCAATCCAACACCACAAGCAAGTGCAGCATCAGCACTAATCGGAGATCCTTCAGCGTTTGGCCGAGTGGCCGAAGATGGAACAGTCTTTGTTCGCACCTCCTCCGGCGAAAAAGCAGTGGGTTCGTATCCTGGTAAGACTTCAGAAGAGGCTCTGGCTTACTTCGTTCGCAAATTTGAACTCCTTGCAGCAGAAGTTGCTCTCCTTGCAGCCCGCATTAAAAGTGGCGCACTAGTCCCATCAGATGCTTATACGGCAGTGAAGAAACTGCGCGATCAAGTGAAAGAGTTAAATGGAGTTGGCGATCTCGATGCTCTTGCTGCATCAGTTGAACAGATTGAGCCACTCATTGAGGGACATCGCGAAGCCTATGAAGCTAAGAAGGCAGCAGAAACTGCAGCTAAGGCCGCTCGTCGCGAACAGATTCTTGTTGAGAAGGAAAAGATTGTGGCAGAGGCGGAAAGTCTTGCACTCTCTGAGAGTTGGAAAGTAACTGGAGATCGTCTCAAGGTTCTTCTTGATGAATGGAAATCTGCACCCCGCTTAGATAAAAAGGCAGATGCTGATCTATGGAAGCGTTTCTCATCATCTCGAAACAAATTTGATAAGCGCCGTCGCACTCACTTTGCTGCCCTTGAATCTGTTCAAAAGGTTGTTGTGGATGCCAAAAAGACCATCATTGAGGAGGCAGAAAAATTAGCAACATCAACTGAATGGGTCCCAACTGCTAAGCGTTTCAAAGCTCTTATGGATGCTTGGAAAGCTGCTGGACGTGGAAAGCCAAGTGATGATGCAAAGATGTGGGCCAGATTTAAGGCCGCGCAAGATCAATTCTTTAGTGCCAAAAACGCCGATCTAGAAAAGCGCGACACAACAATGGCTGCCAACCTTATTAAGCGCGAAGAGTTAGTCGTGCTGATCGAAGCACTTTTGCCTATCACTAATGTGGATCAAGCCAAGAAGGCTCTACGCGATCACTTAAACGCTTGGAGCAAGATCGGTATGACTCACCGCGATAAGCGCGCATCCCTTGATGCCCGCGTGCGAGCTGTGGAGAGTGTCATCAAGGAATCTGAAGCTGAAATCTGGCGAAAGACAGATCCAGCAGCTAAGGCTCGCGCCGAAGAAGTTGTTAAGCAGTTGAGTGAATCAATTGAAAACTACGAAAAGGTTGCTGCAAAGTCTGAAGCTGCTGGAAATGCTAAAAAAGCAACAGAAGCTAAAGAATCCGCTGCAGCTCGTAGGGTCTGGTTAGAAGAGGCTGAAAAGGGTTTAGCTGAGTTTAACTAATTGTTTGTGGTGCGATAAACATCGTAAACACCTTCAATATGTCGTACCGCTGCCAACACCGCATCTAGATGTGTCGCATCTGCCATTTCAAATGTAAAGCGTGAAATCGCCGTGCGATCTTTTGTTGTACTCACCGCAGCACTAAGAATATTGACCTGCTGATCTGAAAGAGTGCGCGTCACATCTGCAAGCAGTGAAGCACGATCTAATGCTTCTACTTGAATATTGACTAAGAATACGCTGGCTGTACCCAACCGCCAAGAAACATTCACAATACGATCACTTTGATTTCGCAGTAAATCATCGGCATTAATGCAGTCATTCCTGTGAATAGAGACTCCACTGCCCTTGGTGATAAATCCAATAATTGCATCACCCGGAACAGGGGTGCAGCAACGCGCTAACTTAACCAATACATCATCTGCGCCTTCAACATCTATCGCATTGCTAGAGCGTCTTATTGCTGGAGCACGAGTAGGAAAAGTATCCATCGTCGGTTCTGGATGTGAATCCTCAGCCGCCATTGATACAACAAGCTTGTCAATAATTGAGGCCGCTGAAACATGGCCATCCCCTACCGCTGAATACAACGCATCGATATCTGGATAGTGGAGTTCATGTGCTAGTTCAAGAAGAGAGTGGCCTGCAAAAATCTTTTGAAGAGGAAGTCCAGCTTTTCGCATCTGGCGAGCGATAGATTCACGTCCTGCATCAACTGCTTCTTCGCGCCGTTCCTTGCTAAACCAGGCTTTGATCTTTGAACGGGCACGAGGACTTTTTACAAAGTTAAGCCAATCTCGACTTGGTCCAGCATGTTCACCCTTATTAGTAACAATCTCAACTACATCACCATTATTTAACCGTGATTCCAGTGGAACAAGTCGGCCATTTACTTTTGCGCCGGCGCAACGAATGCCAACATCGGTATGGACAGAGAAGGCAAAGTCCACCGGAGTTGAACCACCTGGAAGAGCAATAACGCTTCCCTTTGGTGTGAAAACGAAAACCTCTGGTGTTCCCAAATCAAAGCGCAGAGCTTCTAAGAACTCAGATGGATCCTCAGTCTCTTTCTGCCACTCATGCAACTGTCGCAGCCATAGCATTTCTGGAGAAGTCTCATTATTTTCAGGGCCTTGCTTATATTTCCAATGAGCCGCAATACCAAACTCAGCACGTGAGTGCATGTCAAATGTTCGAATCTGGATTTCAATAGCTTTACCAGTTGGTCCAATCACAGTTGTGTGAAGTGATTGATATAAGTTGAACTTGGGCATAGCGATGTAATCTTTAAATCGACCCGGAACTGGACTCCATCTAGCGTGGATTGCGCCAAGAACTGCGTAGCAATCACGGACATCTTCCACTAATACGCGGATGCCAACTAAGTCATATATGTCGTTAAACTCACGGCCGCGAACCACCATCTTTTGATAGACCGAGAAGAAGTGCTTTTGCCGCCCAGTGACAGTTGCCTTGATTCCATCAGCATCTAAATCTTGTGTAACAATTTCAATCACATCATGTGTTAACTTATCGCGCGAAGGTGAGCGCTCAGCAACTAAACGAGCTATCTCTTCAAATTTTTTTGGCTCTAACACTTCAAAGGAGAGATCTTCTAACTCCCACTTCATGGCGTTCATACCTAAACGGTGTGCAAGGGGTGCATAGATATCTAGCGTCTCACGGGCTTTACGCGCAGCGTTCTCTGGCGAGACATATTTCCATGTGCGCGCGTTGTGCAGCCGATCAGCTAGCTTGATAACCAACACTCGAATATCACGAGACATCGCAACAACCATCTTGCGCACAGTCTCAGCCTCTGCCGTTGGTCCGTACGTGAGCTTGTCTAGCTTTGTCACGCCATCGACTAAACCAGCAATCTCATCACCAAAATCATGGCGAAGCTCTTTCAATGAATACGCAGTGTCTTCAACTGTGTCATGCAAAAGCGCAGCAATAATTGCTTCAGAAGTTAAGCCCAGTTCGGCCAGGATATTGGCCACAGCAACTGGGTGAGTTATATATGCATCACCTGATTTACGAAGTTGCCCAACGTGTGCCTTTTCAGCAACAATGAAAGCCCGTTCAACATCTTCAAAGTTATTAGTTGCATGGTGCTCCTTGAGCGCACTGATAACTGGTGCAATCAGAGTATCCATTTATGTACCGCTATTTGCGATGTTTGCGCTTTGGTTGATTACGAGGTCCACGGCGCTCATTTGAATGCGCAGGAGCAGGTGTTGTTACACCAGCTGGTGCACCACGACCATTAACACGCTTTGCTAGAGCTCGCATCGCAGGCTCCCTCTCACGTAGCTGAGCCAGAACAGGAGGCGCAATAAAGATTGAAGAGTATGTACCCACCGCTAAACCGATAAAGAGTGCAAGAGAGAGATCCTTCAAAGTTCCTGCACCTAGTAATCCAGCACCAACAAAGAGAATAGAACCTACTGGCAACAAGGCAATAATCGAGGTGTTAATCGAACGAACGATCGTCTGATTAACTGCCAAGTTAGTAGCCTGTGAGTAAGTGCTCTTCGAGGTAGCAGTAATTGTGCGTGTATTCTCTCGAATTTTGTCGAACACAACAACAGTGTCATAGAGCGAATAGCCCAAAATGGTTAAGAACCCGATCACCGTCGCAGGTGTTACATCAAAGCCAACGAGTGCGTAGATACCAACAGTGATGAATACGTCGTGAACCACCGCAGCAATAGCTGCAACAGCCATCTTTGGCTCAAAGGCCATAGCAAGATAGAGCATCACGAAGATCAAGAAACCGAAGAGACCGTAGAGAGCCTTGCGGGTAATCTCCTTACCCCAAGAAGGCCCAACGATCTGTGTGTCAATGGACTCAACTGGCACAGAGAATTTGGCAGCCAGTGCGTCTTGGACTGCGTTATTTTGAAGGGTATTTAGCGCACCAGTTTGAACTCGTACCTTGTCACTGCCAACTGTCTGAACAATAGCTTCTCCAGGAACTCCGGCTGAAGCAACTGCAGCACGAGCATCTTCAACAGATGCACCAACCTTAGTTACAGTAAAAGAGGAACCACCCTTGAACTCAATGCCCAAGTGCAAGCCTTGAATGCTCAGTGCACCGAGAGAAAGCAAAACAAAAACAGCAGAGACTGCATACCAGCGACGACGTCGGCCGATGATTTCAATGGACGTTTCACCACGATAGAGACGACCGCCTAAACCTGAAAGCTTTGACATTTCTTATGCCTCCCCTGCTACTGGCAGTGTTCCAGTGCTCTTGGCTGATAGTCCTGATAAAGGATGACCGGATGCAAAGAAATTCATCTTTGCAAGAATCGTCACGATTGGCTTTGTGAAGGCAAATACAACGACTAAGTCAACAAGTGTTGTTAAACCTAGAGTAAATGCGAATCCTCGAACGCCACCTACTGCGAAGAAATACAGCAAGACTGCAGCAATGATAGATACGAAGTCAGCAACGAGAATAGTTCTACGTGCCCGACTCCAACCAGTCTCAACCGCAGTTCGTAAAGAACGACCTTCTCGAACCTCATCTCGAATACGCTCGAAGTAGATAATAAATGAGTCGGCAGTAACACCAATAGCCACAATGGCGCCTGCAATACCTGCAAGGGTTAATGTGAATCCGATCCACTTACCTAGAAGTAAGAAGAGAAGATAAACAAGGGAGCCGGCTATTGCTAATGAACCAACAGTTACTAGACCTAAACCTCGGTAGTAGAGGAGTGAATAGAGAAGAACAAGGCCTAGACCCAGTCCTCCTGCTAATAGACCAGCGTTGAGCTGATCAGCACCTAATGTTGGTGATACTTGCTGAACTTCACCACGATCAAAGGCAAGTGGCAGCGCACCGTATTTAAGAACGTTTGCTAAATCTTGAGCTTCAAGTTGTGTGAAGCTTCCAGTGATTTGTGCGCTTCCAGATGGAATTGCTTCATTAATTCTCGGAGCTGAAACAACTAAACCATCGAGCACAATTGCCACCTGGTTGAGTGGCGGTGCCAGAGATGTCACACGTGAAGTAATTGCACCGAATGCTGCTGTGCCTTCACCATTAAAAGTAAGGCTTACATACCAAGCGCTACCGCTTTGTGCATCAAGACCTGCTGATGCCTTTGAAATCTGACGACCGAGTACTTCTGCTGGCGCCAAAATATATTTTGCACCACCAGCGCGATCGCAGGCAACGATTGTGTCTCCTGGTGCATCAGATCCAGATCCTTGAAGGTTTTCAGCTTTTGTGCAATCAAGGGCTGCAAACTTTGCATTAACTTCTGCGCTGACTCCAGTAGCTGGAGTTGCAGCAGGATCGGCTGCACCGGTTGATGCAGCAGTTGCCAACACTTGGCGGAAGCGAAGCTCTGCAGTTTGTCCTACAAGTTCAACTACACGACGACCGGTATCTCCAGGAACAGAGATGACAATCTGACGATTAGTTCCACTTCCCTGCGCAGCTACCTCAGATTCGGCAACACCGAGTGAGTTAACGCGTTGGCGGATGATGGAGACTGCTTGATCGATTGCTTCGTTGGTAACTTTTCCATTCTCTCCCGGCGCAATACGCGGTTGAAGAGTGACTGAAGTTCCGCCTCGAAGATCAAGGCCTAGACGTACTGCAGTAGCGCTTTGAATAAAGGCAAGACCTGTCAGTGTGATGAGCACTAGGGCCAGGATTGCCAACGAACGCGCTGGGCGGGCAGTCGTCTTTACTGGTTTAGTAGTTGTAGACATAGGTGCAGAGTCTAGGCGTCAGGTGCTGGTGTGTCGAAAAGCGAGGCGATGGCAGCAGGTGGTGTGCGTCCTATATGGGCAAAACCCGCAGCGGTTGCAACTCTTCCACGGGCAGTTCTAGCCATGAGGCCATTTCGAACTAGGAAAGGCTCAGCAACTGCTTCAACGGTTTCTACCTCTTCACCCACCGCAATTGCCAATGTGGAAAGGCCCACAGGTCCTCCATTAAAGCGCTCAACTAATGCCACTAATACGCCGCGATCGAGACGATCCAATCCAATCTCATCTACTTCATACATTTCTAACGCTGCACGGGCATCTTTACGTGAGATGGATGTGCTGTCATTGACCTGCGCATAATCGCGCACGCGGCGAAGTAATCGATTAGCAATACGTGGTGTGCCACGTGATCTGCCTGATATTTCAGTGATTGCATCGGCGTGAATATCGATGTCGAGTAGCTGGGCGCTTCTGGAAATAACTTGCGCTAACTCTGAATCCTCATAGAAATCAAGATGAGCAGTGAAACCAAAGCGATCGCGCAATGGTCCTGGCAACAAACCTGCTCGAGTGGTTGCACCCACTAATGTGAAATGCGGCAGTTGCAGTGGAATTGCAGTTGCCCCAGGGCCCTTGCCCACAACAACATCTACCCGAAAGTCTTCCATCGCTAAATACAAAAGCTCTTCTGCTGGACGAGGCAGGCGATGAATCTCATCTAGGAAAAGAATTTCACCTTCAACAAGAGAGGAGAGAATTGCAGCTAAATCCCCCGCATGCGTAATAGCTGGTCCACTTGTGATGCGAATAGGTGCTTGCATCTCACTTGCCAAAATAAGCGCCAACGTTGTTTTACCTAATCCCGGTGGACCGGAGAGCAAGATGTGATCAGCTGGGCTATGTCTATGGCGGGCTGCTGTGAGTAAGACATCTATCTGTTCGCGCACACGATGCTGTCCTATAAAATCCTTAAGAGTCTTGGGGCGCAACGCTTGTTCTAGCGCTGATTCCTCACCCTTGATATGTGAGCCTATTAAGCGCTCCTGATTATCAGCCACGTGAACTCTTTCCACTGGCCAAAGCTAACTTGAGCAGCTCACTTAACGCCATGCTGGCTGGGTCTTGATCATTGCCATGTAAATCATTGACAACATCACTAATTGCAGAATCTGATTCTTTAGGTGAGAAACCAAGAGAAACAAGTGCACTCAGAAGTTGTTCGCGCCATGGTGGTTGATGACCTTTATATGTTGCACCTGAAGAGAGATCGCTGAGCTTGCCCTTTAACTCTAAAATCATGCGCTGTGCACCCTTTTTACCAATTCCAGGAACACGCTCAATAGCCGATGAGTCCTCCTGTGAAATAGCACGTGCTAAATCCTCTGGGGTGAGTGCGCCCATAATTGAAAGCGCGACTTTTGGACCAACACCAGAGACAGTCTGGACAAGTTCGAAAAGATTGCGTACCTCTTCAGTTAAAAAGCCAAACAAAGTCAGTGAATCTTCACGGACAACAAGGGATGTGTAGAGAGTGGATTGGGAACCAAGAGTTAACCCGGCACTTGTCGGCGGATTAATCAGAACACTCAAACCTACTCCCCCGACTTCAACAACTAACTTGTCGAGTGAGAGTGAGCGAATTGTTCCGCTAAGAGTTGAAATCATTTACCCACGAAGTTTTCTTAGGCGTGACTTTTCAACTTCCACTGCTTGATTAATTCGAGCCGTTGCTCCGCCCCGCCAAATATTGCAAATAGCAAGTGCGAGTGCATCAGTTGCATCTACTGGCTTTGGAATCGAATCTAAGTTGAGAATCTTTTGAACCATCTGGGCAACTTGTGCTTTATTGGCACGACCTGAACCTGAGACTGCCGCCTTTACTTCACTGGGTGTGTGCATCATGACTGGAATTCCAGCTTTAGCGGAAATAAGTAGAGCAATTCCAGCAGCTTGTCCTGTGCCCATAACTGTGCGCACATTGTGCTGAGCAAAGACTCGTTCCACAGCAATCACATCTGGATTCCATAATGCGATCCATTCATTTAAGCCTTTATCGATTTCAAGTAAACGATTTTCAAGAGCCATGTCTGATGGCGTCATAATTACCCCAACACCCACCATCTTTAGCGCTAATCCAGGGCTACCTTCAACGATTCCGATACCGCAGCGTGTTAGACCAGGATCAATCCCTAGTACTCGCATCACGGC
>CANKXJ010000030.1 GCA_947487595.1 Actinomycetota bacterium | reverse complement strand
GTCCATCAAATTTTAAAGTTTCACGTAGTCGCCAACCAAATTCAATTGTTGCCCGCAACGAATAGAGTTCTAAACCAACTTGATCAATTGCATATGCCTCAACCTGACGGCCTCGAACTCCATCAAAAGTTGGATTAGTACCAATTGATATCGCCGCAGGCCATCTATCAATGCCAACGCTTAACCATCCTGCATACACACCATCGGCTGGAATTGTTTGATGTTCAAGATCTCCCAGATTTGCAGTGGGATAACCAATTTCACGACCACGCTTTTCACCATGAACCACGATGCCATCTAAACGATGTGGTCTAGTTAGAAGTGCTCGAGCTTGCTCAACATTTCCTTCAACTATCAACTTGCGGATCCGAGTGGATGAAACAACTTCTCCCTCAGAAGGCTCAAGATCTAGAACGATTGTTTCAAACTGGGAATGTGCCTTTAATGAATCAATATTTCCAGCCCCCTTTGATCCATAGGTGAAATTCTTACCAACCACAACCTTGGTTGCACCAAGCTGGTCTACTAGAACCTTATTGACGAAATCCTCAGGTGACATGGCTGCAAACTCTGGCGTGAACTTCATTACAGCAACTTGGTCTGCATTATGGATCTTTAGGAGCTCAATCCGATCAGTTAAAATCGTAAGCAAAGTGGGAGCGTGATCAGGTGCAAAAACTGTTGTTGGATGTGGATCAAAAGTGAGTGCAATTATCTTTTCATCGCCAGCAATCTTTTTGGCACGATTGAGTACTTCTTGGTGGCCCTTATGGACACCATCAAAGACTCCAATAACTACAACGCTCATGTTTCTATTGTCTCAGACCTAGTTAGCGGCCGCGAATACAGCAATTGGCTTGGCTAAACCATCCTTATTACACAGCAATGCAATGAGATCTTGACCAGAAATTGCGGCATAAATCACTTCATCTGGATTTGGACTTAGTGGGCGGCCGAAGGAGAGTTCATTGACTTCATCAAGTGCAAGCTCGCGCGGGCTAAAAACTGTTCGTGCGACATCTACTAATCCAAGAGTTGAAAACTCCCCCGCCTTTAGGGATGTTAGCGAGATGGACTTGTCTAAACCAAAACCGGCAACTCGCGTGCGGCGCAGAGTGTTCAAGTGTCCGCCTACCCCGAGTGCATCCCCACAATCGCGGGCAATGGCGCGAATAAAGGTTCCTGCAGAGCATGTCACTTCAATATCTACTTCAATCGCATTTTCGATGCGGCGCACTTCTTTAATATCTAGTTGAGAGATAGTTACTTCACGGGCAGCAAGTTCAACGTTTTCTCCAGCTCGCACGCGATCATATGCTCGTTCACCATCAACTTTCACAGCCGATACCGAACTTGGACGTTGCATAATCGTGCCACGCATCTTGACCATTTCTGCTTCGATTTGTGCATCAGCAATTGCAGAAACATCACCACGTGAAATCACTTCACCCTCAACATCATCTGTGACTGTTGCAGCACCTAAAACAACAGTTGCCGCATAGGTCTTATCACCATTTGTAATGTATTGAAGCAAACGTGTACCGTTATTAAAACCTAAAACCAAAATACCTGTAGCCATGGGATCAAGAGTTCCCGCATGGCCAACTTTGCGTGTACCAAGTGCGCGCCGTGCAATAGCCACAACATCGTGGCTTGTCATACCTGGTTCTTTATCTACAACCAGAAAACCGTGCTCGATGATTAATCCTCGTCGATAACGCGCGGGGCTTTATATGGATCTTCTCCCCCGGCATATGTTGCATTAGCGCGAAGAGCAGCTACCTCAGCATCTAACTCATGTACCTTGGAAAGAAGAGAATCAAGTGCTTTAGCACTCTCTGGTAAACCATCTTCAAAGAAGGCAAGTGTTGGCGTGATACGCAAACCTAGTTCACGCCCAAGCGCTGATCTGATTGCACCATTAGCACTCTCTAGAGCTGCAGTTGTTGCTGCGCGTTGGTCGATATCACCCAGCACGGTATAGAAAACTGAGGCTTGTTGTAGATCTCCCGTTACGCGTGCATCAGTAACTGTTACGAAGCCAAGACGTGGATCTTTAATCTTTGTCTCAAGCAACTGTGCCACAATCACTTTGATTCGGTCTGCAACCTTTTGACTACGGTGTGATGCTGCCATTGTTATACCCGCTTTTTCTCGCGCATCTCAAAGACTTGAATGGTGTCGCCAATTTGAAGATCCTTCATATTGCCAAGACCAATTCCGCACTCGAAGCCCTCTTTGACTTCATTTGCATCATCTTTAAAGCGCTTAAGTGAATCGATTGTGAGGTCATCAAGGATCAGGGTTTCACCACGCAAAATACGTGCCTTTGCATTACGTCGGATAGTTCCATCCTTAACCAATGATCCGGCGATATTGCCAGCCTTGGAAGATTTGAAGATCTCACGAACTTCAGCGTTACCAACAATAACTTCTTCATAGATTGGCTTTAGCAGACCCTTAAGTGAAAGTTCAATCTCATCAATTGCTTGATAGATAACTGAATAGAAACGAACTTCAACACCTTCTTGATCAGCAAAGATTGCAGTCTGTGGCTCTGGCTTAACGTTAAAGCCAATCACTACTGCAGTAGATGCTGATGCCAAGGTAATATCACTCTTAGTAATTGCGCCAACACCACGGTGAATAACGCGAAGATCAACTTCAGCGCCAACATCTAGCTGCATTAATGCCTCTTCTAGAGCTTCCACAGATCCGCTTACGTCACCCTTAAGAATCAAATTAAGAGTAGTGATCTTGGATTGCTCCATAAAGTCTTCAAGTGAGACTTTCTTACGTGCCTTAGCAAGTTGGGCGTTGCGCTCTGCGGCTTGACGCTTTTCAGCGATCTGACGAGCGGTGCGATCTTCATCGGCAACTAAGAATGTATCTCCAGCACTTGGAACTGATGTGAAACCAAGTACTTGGACTGGACGTGATGGACCAGCTGTTTCAACTGCATCACCATTTTCGTCCAACATCGCACGAACACGACCAAATGCCCCGCCAGCAACAATTGGATCACCAATTCTTAACGTTCCACGTTGAACAAGAACCGTTGTAACGGGTCCACGGCCACGATCGAGGTGAGCTTCAATGGCAACGCCGCGAGCAGAATCATCTGCAATAGCGCGTAGATCTATAGCAGCATCGGCGGTAAGAAGAATTGATTCAATCAAATCTTGAACGCCTTGACCTGATTTAGCAGAGACGTTTACGAAGATAGTTTCTCCACCATACTCTTCTGCGATCAAGTTGTACTCGGTTAACTGCTGACGGACCTTGTCTGGGTTCGCACCCTCTTTATCCATCTTGTTCACGGCCACAACGATTGGAACATCAGCTGCTTGAGCGTGGTTTAAGGCTTCAATTGTCTGAGGCATGATTCCATCATCGGCAGCCACAACAAGAACTGCAATGTCAGTTACCTTGGCACCACGAGCACGCATAGCTGTGAAAGCCTCGTGACCTGGTGTATCAATAAATGTAATTGCACGATTAATTCCGTTATGGTCATGGTGAATCTGATAGGCACCAATGTGCTGAGTAATTCCGCCGGCTTCTGACTTCATTACTTCACTCTTACGGATTGCATCCAAAAGCGAAGTTTTACCGTGATCAACGTGACCCATAACGGTAACAACTGGAGGGCGTGCAACTAATAAATCGGCATCGATATCACTAAGTTCATCAGTTAAATCAATATCAAAGCCTTGTAGAAGTTCACGATCTTCATCTTCTGGGCTAACAATTTGAATGTCATATCCGAGTTGAACACCAAGAATTTCAAAAGTATCAGCATCAACAGATTGTGTTGCTGTGACCATCTCACCTAAGTGAAATAGAGCAGCAACTAATGCTGCTGGATCTGCATTGATCTTGTCAGCAAAATCTGCCAAGGAAGCACCGCGACGCATGCGAATGGGAGTCTTACCATCACCGTGTGGAACAACTGCTCCACCAAGTTGTGGTGCCTGCATATTGTCGAATTCATCGCGCAATGCTTTTCTAGATTTAGATTTACGTCCTGATTTCTTGCTCGCATTCTTTCCAAATGCTCCACCTGCTCCGCCGCGTTGTGGTGGACGACCACCACCTGGACGCTGTGGACCACCCGCTGGTGCTCCACCTGGAGTTGATTTATATGGAGATACTGGTGCACCAGTTGATGGCGCTGCAGTACGTGGAGGAAAACCAGCACCTGCTGGTGGACGAGATCCTGGTGGACGTGCAGCAAATCCTGGACGAACTGAACCTGGACGTGGCCCAGACATTCCAGGTCGTTGCGGTGCACCTGTCGGACGTTGCGGTGCACCTGTTGGACGTTGCGGTGGACGTGGAGTGGTGCCACCAGTTGAAAATGGATTGTTACCTGGACGTGGTGGGCGCGGAACTACACCACCAGTTGAAAATGGATTATTACCTGGACGTGGTGCAGGTTTTGGAAGCGCAGATTTCTCTTGAGCAACTACTTCTGCTGCATGTGTCTTTGCAGATTCTGCCTTTGCTGCTTCAACGCGCTCTTGTTGTGCCTTAAGGGCATTGATATCAACACCAAGTTCTGCGGCTAACTCTGCGGCCTGCTCAGCACTGACTTCACTCTTAGGTTTTGCAGCGGCTTTTTTAGCTGCAGCCTTTTTGACAGGCTTTTTTTCCTCTGCAGGTTTTGCATCGGGAAACATCTCGATGAGCTTGCGCACAACTGGCGCCTCTACTGTCGATGATGCTGATCGGACGAATTCGCCCATTTCTTGGAGCTTTGCAAGGACGACCTTGCTCTCCATACCGAGTTGCTTTGCTAACTCGTGTACGCGGACCTTTGACACTTTTTCCCCTGTCTTGGCCCGCATGAAACTTCACATGCAAGCCCTAGTTGTACGACCTCATAGTTCTAACGAGCTCATTTGAGTTTCATATCTTTCTTATCCATTTCATCGGTTAAAGCAATGCCCCATGGTATCCAACCTTAGGCCTGAATACATAATGCCCTTATGGCTCAATCGGGTTGTCTGGGTGAATATCGATTCGCCAGCCAGTTAAGCGGGCCGCTAAGCGTGCATTTTGTCCATCTTTGCCGATGGCAAGTGAGAGTTGGTAATCAGGCACAACCACCTTGGCAGAGCGCCCAGCTAGGTCAGTAATTTGCACCGATGCAACTTTGGCAGGTGCAAGTGAATGTCCAACAAATGTTGCAGGATCCTCTGACCAATCCACAATATCGATTTTCTCTCCATGTAATTCATCCATCACTGCGCGAGCACGAGCACCCATTGGTCCGATTAATGAACCTTTAGGACTCACACCAGCACGGTGTGAGCGAACTGCAATCTTTGTGCGATGTCCAGCTTCGCGAGCAACTGCCATAATTTCAACGATGCGATCATTAATTTCTGGAACTTCTAGAGCAAATAACTGCTTAACAAGTGCTGGGTGGCTGCGAGATAACATAATCTCTGGTCCTTTTAATCCCTGTTTTACTTCAACAACAAAACACTTAATACGATCACCGTGGTTATAAAGCTCACCCGGTACTTGTTCTTGTGGCGGGATTCGTCCTTCAAATCGACCAAGATTGACAAGAATCATTTTTGGATCGCGGCCTTGCTGAACAACGCCAGAGATGACATCGCCAACATTGGCTGTGAACTCTGCAACAATTGATGCGTCATTTGTTTCAC
The DNA here is from genome assembly GCA_947487595.1 of Actinomycetota bacterium. Lineage (GTDB taxonomy): Bacteria > Actinomycetota > Actinomycetes > Nanopelagicales > Nanopelagicaceae > Planktophila. Next base: position 2,717 of record CANKXJ010000030.1, on the reverse strand, counting down.
GCATCTTCATCTTGATTACTTGTCGGGCCGTTGAAGTGGCAACGCGTGAGAAACCTAGAGGCATGTCGTGCTCATCACCAATTTTCTCCCCAATTTCATTGAACTGAGGAATCAATATTTGAATCTCACCCGACTCACGATCAAGTACTGCATGGGCATGACGCTTGGCTTCATCGGTCTGGTTATAGGCAGTAAGAACGCCGACTTCAATGGCTTGAATCAACTGCTCTAGTGGAATGCCTTTTTCATTGGTGAGCTCAACTAAGGCTGACATCTCAACGTGCATTAGTTGTCATCCTTTCGATTAAATTCAATTTCAACTACTGCTCGCTTAATATCTGCAAAAGCAATCTCATGGTTTTTCATGCGCCCCTTGATATTTTCGACTAACTGGGCATGAGTATCGTTAAATTCACCGAGTCTGGCAGTGACGACGGTTCCATCATTGAGCGTCATCTTGATCAGTCGAGTGAGGTTTTTAGTCCAGTGGCGAGGCAATCTAAGTGGGCGATCAACGCCAGGTGAGGTGACCTCTAGTGTGAAAGGGCTATCCCCCAATATCGCTTCATTGTCTAAAAGCTCTGAGATCAGGCGCGAAACTAAAGTGACTTCATCCATGTTTAAAGGCTTTAATCCATCAACGACACAGATAAGCGTGCTGTGGTTACCAGCTTTTTGTATCTGAACTTCTTCTAAGAAAAATCCCGCGTTTTCAACAGCTGGGGTGAGAAGTTCGGTCAATGAATCCTTGAGCGCCATGGGTATTTCTGCTTTCTTATTAAGTTGTAGGAGCAATTGTAACTAGAAAGATGCGAAAGTATCAATTCCTACCTTGAGGATTAAGGCCAGCGTGACAATGAGGAAAACCTTGCGCACTAGGACTGATCCACCCTTAATGGCAAGGCGTGAACCAATAACAGCACCCGTCACATTTGCGGCTCCCAAGATTAATCCGAGCTGCCAAATAATTGCCCCATTTAAACCAAAAATCATAATGGCACCAACATTCGTTGAGACATTTACTACCTTCGCAATTGCAGATGCAGTAATGAAGGCATATCCCAGAGATACCACCAATATCAACATTAGGAATGATCCTGTGCCTGGTCCAAAGATTCCATCATAAAAACCGATAATTAATCCAGCTGCAATTGATATCTGGATTCGCCGTTTTGAAGCATGGCGCAGTAATTCAATTTTTCCTAAATCTGGTTTAAGCCATGTATATATGGCGACAACGATAAGAAGAACCAAAACAATCGGGCGCATGGATTGCGTAGGAATACGCGAAGCTAGAGATGCCCCAATAGCAGAACCGATAAATGCTGGAACTGCCATAGCTGCAAGAACTTTAAAATCTGGCTTTATTTGCCTGCGATAAAGGGCCGCAGCCGTTGTAGTTCCAAAGACAGATCCCAATTTATTAGTTCCAAGAACTGTGACCGTATCTGTTTTGGGCAATCCAATGAGAAGTGCTGGCAGTTGAATTAATCCCCCGCCGCCTGCAATTGAATCAACAAATCCTGCAAAAAACGAGGCAGAGATTAAAAAGAGACCAGTTGCAAGCGTTAAGTCGGCAAACACTTTTCTAGGCTAACAACTTGGCAATTGTTGAAACTGCATCAGCAACTACAACTTCGCTCTTATCCCCGCTCTTGCGAACACGAACTTCGACTTTGCCCTCAGCTAGCGCTTTACCAACCACAACAATTATTGGATTACCAATCAGCTCAGCGTCTTTAAACTTCACACCCGCACTTGCATCACGGCGATCATCGAGCATGACAGTGATGCCAGCAGCTTCTAGCTTTTGACCAATTTCAAGGGCGGTATCAAATGGAAGATCTTCTTTACCCGTGGCAACAATATGCACCTTGGCTGGAGCAATTTCTGCTGGCCAGTTAAGCCCAATCTCATCACTGGTTTGTTCGGCAATAGCTGCAACAGCACGTGAAACACCGATGCCGTAGGAACCCATTGTTACTACTTGGGATTTACCGTTGTGATCTAAGACCGTAAGACTCAATGCCTCTGCATACTTTCGACCAAGTTGGAAAATATGACCAATTTCAATTGCACGATCAATAATGATTTCAGTCTTGCACTCAGGACAGCTATCTCCGGCGCGAACTTCAGCTGCCTCAACGTATGCATCAGGGGTGAAGTCACGGCCATTAACAACATAGCGTGCGTGATGATCCTTCTTATTTGCTCCACTTATCCATGAAGTTCCTGGTGCTACGCGTGGATCCGCTAGAAGCTTAACTCCAGATTTAGCAACATCCTGTGGTCCGATATAGCCCTTAACAAGAGTTGGGTGTTTAGCAAAGTCAGCTTCTTCAAAAACTCGAAGTTCATGCACACCACCAAGATTTTCTTGCAAGCGCTTCAAGTCCACTTCGCGATCACCCGGAACCAAAACTGCTAATGGTTTACCGTCGGCCATCAACATAATGTTTTTCAACGTATCAGCAGCGGTATATCCCCCTCCAAATTGCGCGTTCATGAGATCAACAAGTGAATCAATAGTTGGAGTGTTTGGTGTGTTCAAAACTTCAAGTGCTGGTGTTGCAGAGGCGTCACCTGCTGGAACTTTAGTAACCATTGCTTCAACATTTGCAGCAAATCCACACTTTGGACACAGAACATATGTGTCTTCACCAGTTGAACATGGGGCCAAGAACTCCTCAGATTTAGAGCCGCCCATTGCGCCAGAG
>CANKXJ010000029.1 GCA_947487595.1 Actinomycetota bacterium | reverse complement strand
TGCGATCACGCCATTGGCGTGCTGCATATCCCTGTGTTTGAGGATCAAAACCTAGAATGGAAATCTCTCCAGCATCACGGCCTCTAAAGCCTTCTAAGATTTCAACGGTGGTGGTTTTACCCGCACCGTTCGGGCCAAGCAAAGCAAAGATTTCACCGGCTGGAATAGAGAGATCAACTCCACGCACTGCGTGCACCTGGCCGTAGCTCTTTTTGAGACCTTTGACCTCGATTACATTCACGTTCAGATACTACTCCTGCAATTGATGTGAGAAAATAAGGGTATGAGCCCGCGCAGAAATTACCCCAAAAACAAGCGGCCTAAAAGTGATGAGCGCGACATTTCCACCTCAAGTCAAACTATTGAGGAACATCATGAAGGAATGTACATAGTTCGTAAGTTAACTGGATCTAGTTCTAACAAACCATATCGCTGTCCAGGGTGCGATCAAGTAATACCGATGGCCACACCACACACCGTTGCCTGGTTAGAAGATGATGAAGAAAGCAGACGCCATTGGCATAACGCTTGTTGGGCAAAGAAAGATAAGCGACGTCCTAATACTGAACGAACACGTAACGCACCACGCTTTTAACCGAAGCGTCCCTTTAACCAGCCAGTTAAAGTAACAACCAAGTTTTCCTCTTTTGCTTTGCGCTTAAAACTCAAAAGATTCAGTGGCACATTAAATCGAGTGCGAACTACTGTGCGGGCATAGGTGTATTCCAACAAACCTTCTGGCCCATGCACGCGTCCATAACCACTATCTTTAACGCCACCAAATGGCACAGAAGCAACGGCGGCAAATGAAAATGTTGAGTTTATGGCAACCATTCCACATGCTAACTCTGCAGCAATCTTCTTTCCTTGGCGTTTAGACCAGACATTTGCACCTAACCCATAACTAGAAGCATTAGAGAGATCAATGGCTTCACGCATACTCTTCACACGATTAATAATTATTGTTGGTCCGAAAGTTTCTTCACGCATAGCGGCTGAATCCTCAGGCACATCTAGCAAAATAACGGGTTGAACAAAAGGTGGCTTTACTGACTCTGGTCCACCATAAGCACATGTTCCACCATCTTTAATTGCACTCTTTATGTGGGATTGAATAACTTTAATTTGAGAAGGCATAGTTGCGGGTCCATAGTTTCCATCACCTGGAGCACCCGCATGAATTGTTTTAGCGAGCTTTACCGCAAGCTCTACAAACTTATCGGCCACTCTTTCATCAACGTAAACACGCTCTGCACCGATGCATGATTGCCCAGCATTGGCCATTGCAGACCAGATAGTTGCATCTACTGCGCGCTCAAGATTGGCATCAACAGCAACGATGACTGGGTCTTTTCCACCGCACTCCAAAACAACAGGAGTCATTATTGTTGCACATTGAGCAGCAACTATTTTTGCAGTTTTAGTTGATCCAGTAAATGAGATTTTATCTACGCCACTTGTGCACAGCGCTCCACCTGTTTCACCAAGTCCAGTAATAGTTGTAAGGACATCAGCAAAAGGTGCGACTTCACTGAAAGTTTCTTCTAGCCACATTCCCACGCCAGGTGTGTATTCACTGGGCTTAAAGACAACTGTGTTTCCTGCAGCTAGTGCATAAGCAATAGAACCCACCGGTGTAAAGAGGGGGTAGTTCCATGGACCAATGACCCCAACAACTCCAAGTGGAGAGCGTTGCACGGTTGCTGACATATTCGCTAAAAGTAAGCCTGGTGCACGATGAGCAGTGCGCATAACCTCTTCAGCATGACGTGCTGCCCAACCAATGTGTCCCACAGCGATACTTACTTCTAACTTCGCATCTCCCAGAGGCTTTCCAGTTTCAAGTGAGACCAACGCTGCAATTTGATCAATGCGCTTAATGATCAGAGTTGACCACGTAAGGAGAACTCTCTTTCGTCCGCCAAAACCAAGCTTTTGCCATTGCACAGAGGCTTCTCGCGCATGTCCGACGATTTCTCTTACTTGTTTGGCATTCATAATTGGATATGTTCCAGCCACCTCACCGGTTGCAGGATTATGAGAATTAAATGAAGGAATGCGCTTAGTAGCCATGGTTGGAAGCCTAGTGGGGTGAAGATAAGATTTGAAGTATGGCCCAGATAATCAGACCCAGTACTGAATTGCCGGCCCTTCGCACACCTTTTCATGTTCTCACTAGTGATGGTGTGGATTTATTGGGAGAAGTCTCAGCACCCTTAGGTCAATCAAGAGGGGCGATTTTAACTCTGCATCCACTGCCAACAGCCGGGGGCATGATGGATAGTCATGTTTATAAAAAAGCAGCTAACCGACTTCCAGCTATGGCTGGCATAAGCGTTGTTCGCTTTAACACACGAGGAACAACATCAGAGGCTGGAACCAGCTCTGGCGCATTTGATAACGGCATAGCTGAAGGTTTAGATGTTGCGGCAATGATTAATTATTGCTTCGATGTTTTAAAGTTGGAAAATCTATGGATTGTGGGTTGGTCTTTTGGAACTGATCTAGCTCTGCGCCATGCCAAAGATCCACGCCACAAAGGGCTCATTCTGCTTAGCCCACCCCTTCGCACAACCACTAACGAAGAACTCTTGTATTGGAACAGTGATCCACGACCAATTACGGCCCTTGTGCCTGAACACGATGATTACTTAAAGCCAGATGCTGCCAAAGAACGTTTCGCAATCGTGCCTAAATTAAAAATTATTGCCATCGATGATGCAAAGCATCTTTGGGTAGGCGAACCATCTGTTCAGCGCGTACTTTCTGAAATAAACACCATTGTTACTGGTGATACAAGCCCTCTACCTCTTGAGTATTAAGAGTTATTAGCGCGGGGTATTACAACCTCGTCCAAAATCAAAATAATCGAAGCAGCCACTGGCACAGCAAGTAATCCGCCCACTAACCCCAAAAGAGATGAACCAATGAGGGCTGAGATAATTGTTACTGCTCCAGGAACGGCCAAAGTTCTTTTCATGATGCGTGGAGTTACGACATAGTTTTCAACTTGGACATAAACCACGTAAGCGACAAAGGCAATAACACCGATTGCAATTGATTGGGTTAAGGCGATTATTGTGACAATTGTGCAACCTAAGAAATGTCCTATCAAAGGAATCAATCCGCAGACCAAAACGATCATGCCGATAGCAATTGGTGAAGGAAGACCCAACACGATTGAAAGAATGAAGACAAAAACAGAAGCCATAGCTGCAATGACTATTTGGCTACCGACAAAGGAACCAACACGAGCGATGATTGCATTAGTCAAACTACCAACTCGTTCACGACGACTTGCAGGAACTAGTGAAAGTCCTAGATCAACAGCCTGAGGTAAAGAAGTAATGAAGTAGAGAGTTAAAACCAGGATTGTGAGAAATGTGAAAAATCCTGAGAGTACGGATTTACCAACACCAATAACTCCACCAAAGGCTGAAATCAAGAGCGTTCCATCAGAAGTTACAGATTTCAATTTGGTTTGTAGCGTGTCAATAATTCCATATTGGTCATTGAGCTTATTAATCGTTGCGTTATTTGTTAGTTCAGCCAAAAGGGTGGGGGCCTTATTGATCAGTTGGGTTCCCTGCGAAATTACTGGCGGAACTACTACAAGTGCAAAGAATATTACAAATGCAATAACTGAAGTAAAGATAATTGCCACTGCAGTAGCGCGTGACATATTGCGACGGCGAAGAGCTTCCACTGCGGGGTTGAGACCTGTTGCCAAGAACAGAGCAATGAGGATTAAGATAAAAATCTGAGAGACACTTGCAAGCGCGCGCATCAATACGATTGCAGTTAGTGCGCCTAACGTTGCAACAAAGCCAAAGTAATACGGGTGAGATCTGTTAATTGGAATGCCAGCAATTCCGTAGTCAGCTGGGGTTGAAGCAGCCTTAGCCGCACGCTTAGTAACCTTCTTAATTCGCTCTTTGATTGCCATAGATGCATTGTAAAGATAGTTATCTCACTTGTATGAGACGTGGTGTTCATCTTCCTGACACATTTTTAGGCAAGAATGAGCCCATGGCCCTACGGATAACAGGAATAGGCGAGGAGATCGCAGCTGTTACTGGCCTGCCATGGCAGCAGAGTTTGGAAGAATGGCCCGAGGATCCAGCGTTGGCAGAAAAACGAGGTATTTCCCGCCACGTTGTCCGCTTAGTTCGAGCCACAACCGATGCAGATGCACCAGTCTATGCCGTTAAAGAAACTGTCTCAGAGTTTGCTAATCGTGAATACAAAGTCCTACGGGAATTAACCTCCCTAAAAGCCCCTTGCGTTGAACAAATCGCCGTTGTTGAAGGCAGAACAGATGCACAGGGCGAAGAACTTCCATGCGCGATGGTTACACGCTTCTTGCCGTATTCATTGCCCTATCGAGTTCTTCTTTCAGGCTCAGTGACTACCCATGATATTAATACGATGGCAAATGCTCTCGCGCTCCTTTTAGTTCGATTACATCTTTTAGGTTTTTGGTGGGGTGATTGCTCACTTTCAAACACTCTCTTTCGCCGAGATGCCGAAGGCTTTGCTGCCTATCTTGTTGATGCTGAAACTGGTGAGTTCCAGAAATCCTTAAGCGATGGTCAGAGAGAACATGATTTAGATATTGCAATGTTCAACGTCGCTGCAGAGTTAGAAGATTTGCGTTTATCTGGAGTTCTTTATCCAGGTATGGATCCAGTGCGCGCTGCCGAAGCTGTTATCCGTCGCTATCGCAGAATTTGGGCAGCTCTTAAAGAGCGCCAACTTCTTGATCCTAAAGATCGACATGCTGTTGAGCGCGCTATGCGCCAGTTACATGATTTAGGTTTTGCTGTTGAAGAGGTAACAATCACTATAGATGGTGATTCACAACTTTTATCTTTCCAACCGCGTTTGGTTGCCGCTGGTTATCACACACAACGTCTGCGTGAATTAATGGGAATTGATACTGAAGAGCTACAAGCGAAGCGCTTACTCGCATCTTTTGATCGCTATCGTGCCCGGCATGAAAACACCGCCATGTCAGTAACTGAGATGGCAAAAAAATGGTTCTTAGAAGTCTTTGAACCAACAATTAATCGAATACCTGAGCATATGCGTGGTCGCGTGGAGCGAGCTCAGATGTTCCATGAAATCCTTGAAAATCGCTGGTATTTAAGTGAGCAAAATGGAAGCGATGTGGGCTTGGCCTTTGCTACTGATAATTATGTGCAAGAGATTTTGCCCAATCGGCGTGATTCTGGCGTTGACCTCATCGCCCACTAGGATTACCACGTGAGCAACCCTCCTAATTTTGCGCAAGCAGTTGATCTGAGTTCATTAGGAAAGCCAAAGAGCGCCCCAATGGGACCCACACCAGGTGTTGCAGTTACTGCCGAAAACTTGACTACAGAGTTTCTACCTCTTTCTAAAACGCGTGCTGTGATTTTGTTCTGCTGGTCGCCGCGCAGTGCTGAATCTGTTGAGATGCTAAATGTGATGGGAACTTTGGAAGCTACCTATAAAGGTTCATGGAGCTTGGGACATGTTGATATTGATGCACAGCCACAAGTTGCCCAAGCGTTACAAACCCAAAAGATTCCTTATGCAGTTGCATTAATAAATGAACAGATAGTCCCTCTATTTGAGCAAGCGTATCCGGAAGCCCAAATACGTCTTGTTTTAGATAAAGTCTTGACGCTAGCTGCAGAACAAGGTGTTGGTGATATACCAGTTGAAATAATTGAACCTGAAGAGGAAGAAGCAGTTACAGCCCTTGAAGCAGGAGATTTTGCTACTGCAGAGATTGCCTATAAGAAACTGCTAGCTAGAAAACCAACAGATTCCTTTGCAAAATTAGGTCTTGCCCAAACTCAGCTACTTATTCGAACCGATGGTTTAGTTCTAGATGCAGTAATCAAGGAAGCTACAGATAATCCTTCAGACTTATCTCTGCAGCTTAGAGCAGCTGATATGGAGATAGTAAATGGGGGAGTGGAAGCAGCCTTTACTCGTCTTTTACATGCAGTCAAAGAAAGTGCAGGCGATGAGCGCAATAGAGCTAAAGAGCATTTGCTTTCACTCTTTGCCTTAGTAGATCCAGCTGATCCACGCTTAACTGCAGCCCGTAGCGCTTTAGCGAATGCCCTATTTTAAGATGAGTGCCCTTACAGCTAAAAATGAGCTTATTTACTTAAGAATTCTTTTCTTCACATTTGGCCTAGGGATTATGTCCTGGGTTCCTCGCTTTCCAGAAGTTAAAGATGCACTCAACCTAACAAATGGTGGCTTTGGCTCACTCATCAGTACTGGCTCTTTAGGATCACTCATTTCACTGCTGACTGTGGGACATGTTGTTCACAGAATTGGCGTTAAAAGAGTTTTGCACGCTGCTTCCTTCTTTCTTATGGCCACGTTGATAATTCTTACTACCGTTGATTCACCTCTTGTATTTTTCTTTGCAAATATTATCTTTGGCGCTGCTATTTCGGCATTTCATATTTCAATTAATGCCCAAGGCTTTAACTACCAAGATCGTATAGGAAAATTCATTATTACGCAGATGAGTGGAATGTGGGGCGCTGGTGCATTAATCACCGCCTTTATATCAGGATTTCTAGTCGACCGTGTTTCGCTACAGATTCATATTGGATTTTTAACTGTAATCATATTTCTTGTTCAAACGATAGTAATTAGCGCCCTGGCACCAGAACTTCTCAAAGCTAATCAAGATGCAGACATTGAATATAAGTTTAAGGAGCTTTTTGCAGGATTCTCGTTTGATCGATTGATTTCATTGGGTCTTATCAGTGCAATTTTTCTAGAGTTCGCATTGAGTGACTGGGCAACTATCTATACTAAGGAAGAAATTGGAATTAAGAGCGGTTTTAATACTTTGCCATTTATTCTCTTCACCATGTGGATGATTTTTGGAAGATTCACCGTACATTATCTATTGCCACGTTTCACCCTAGAGCGTTTAGCAGTTCATGCATCACTGCTCGCCGGTACTTCTTTTCTTGTGAGTATTTTTCTAGCCAGAACGCTCTTTGCTTCAAATCAAGATATTGCATTTTTAGTTATTTGTATTGGGTTCTCACTTGCTGGTCTTGGTAGCTCGTTCCTCGGGCCAACATTTATGACTGCAGCTAATGCCCGCTCACAACACCCTGCTAGCGTCGTTATTGGCCATGTGGGTGTTGCAAATATTATTTTGGCCTTTATTTTAAAGTGGGTTGTTGCGTGGACGGCCCAAGCTACATCTTTATCAATTGGTCTATTGATTCCAGGAATTCTCTTACTAACCGTTCCCTTTTTCGCAAAAGCCCTTAAGGGCGTTTAAAGCAAAGAGTCGCAAGCGGGGGAGACATCGCTTCTTGCAATTCTTGAGATCAACCTGAGCCTTCGGTATTGCCAGCCTCTGCAGCCAAGACATCATCAATACGATATTTTTCCATCGCCTGAGTAACAACGCGCTCTTTGATGTCACCTTGTTTACACAGTTGCTGCAATACAGCGACCGCAATTGATTCAGCATCAACTTTAAAGTGACGGCGCAGAGCACCACGTGTGTCTGATAATCCAAAGCCATCAGTTCCAAGTGAATAGAACGGTGCATCAACCCATGGTGCTACTTGATCTTGCACTGAGCGCATGTAATCACTAACAGCAATAACTGGACCCTTATGTCCGTCTAGCTTCTTAGAAATGTATGCACGTCTCTTATCTTTTGGATTAAGCAGATTATGACGATCAGTTTCAAGTCCATCACGGCGAAGTTCATTCCATGAAGTTACAGACCAGACAGATGCATTAACACCCCAGTCATCGGCAAGAAGTTGTTGGGCTTTCAGAGCCCAGTTCACTCCCACACCCGAAGCCAAAATCTGTGCTGACTTCTTGCGTGATTTAGCCGCAGGAGAGTAGAGATAAATACCCTTAAGCAGACCATCCACGTCAAGGTTTTCAGGCTCGGCTGGATGCACGTATGGCTCGTTATAAACAGTTACGTAGTAATAAATGTTTTCGCTGTTTTCACCATACATACGTCGCAAACCATCTTTAACAATATGTCCAAGTTCAAATGCGAATGCTGGATCATAAGAAACCACAGCCGGGTTAGTTGAGGCAAGAAGTGGTGAATGACCATCTTCATGCTGTAAACCTTCACCATTAAGTGTGGTGCGACCAGCAGTGGCCCCAATTACAAAGCCACGCACTAATTGATCGGCTGCAGCCCAGAAAGCATCTCCTGTGCGCTGGAAACCAAACATTGAGTAGAAGATGTAGATAGGAATCATTGGCTCATCGTGTGTGGAGTAAGAAGAGCCCACTGCAGTAAAGGATGCAACAGAGCCGGCCTCATTAATTCCTTCATGAAGAATCACACCAGTAGTTGATTCTTTATATGACAACATCAATTCACGATCAACGGCTGCATATTGCTGGCCACTAGGAGAGTAAATCTTTAACGTTGGAAACAATGAATCCATACCGAAAGTGCGCGCTTCATCAGGAATGATGGGAACAATACGTGCACCAAGTCCAGGATCTTTCACTAAATCTTTGAGCATACGAACAAATGCCATCGTTGTTGCAATCTCTTGATGACCAGAACCGCGCTTAACTGACTCATAGACAGAGTCATCAGGTTGCGGAAGTGGACGTGAAATTGCGCGGCGGCGGGGAATAGATCCACCAAGGGCGGCGCGACGCTCAGCTACATAGATAGCTTCAGGTGAATCAGCTGCAGGTTTTAAGTAAGGAGGTAGGTATTTATCTAACTTCTCATCTGGAATATCTAGGTGCAATGTGTCGCGGAACTGCATGATGTCCTCTAGTGACATCTTCTTCATCTGATGAGTTGAGTTACGGCCTTCAAAACTTGAACCAAGAGTCCAACCCTTAATGGTCTTAGCTAAAATAA
>CANKXJ010000028.1 GCA_947487595.1 Actinomycetota bacterium | reverse complement strand
CGGCAAATGCCGCAGCGGTTTCCAGCAAAAGCTCAACATCATCGCGGCTGAGATCTTGTGTGCGCAGTAAGTCCTTCATTTGTGAATTCTACTAGGTAGTTTTGCCATCGCCAAAGGTATTCTTATCAACCTCATGGGCCTCTTTGGAAAGCGTGGAATTGAGACGGATTCTGATACCGATCTCTTAACTAGACCCGACCTTGAAGAAGATGATGGTGGCCATGATCGATTTTCGCATTATGTGAAGAAGGAAAAGATCACAGAATCTGCCGTGACTGGAAAAGCTGTCAGAGCTCTGTGTGGCAAGAAGTGGATTCCTTCTCGCGATCCAGAGAAATATCCAATCTGCCCAACATGCAAAGAGATTTATGCAGGGTTAAAGCCCGAACCAGAAGATAAGTGAAGATGAGGCGTAGTTCATATATTGCTCTTGCTTTACTAATGATAATTTCATTAACTCCACATGCAATAGCAGCGGAAAATCAACCCCGCAAAATAGTTTCTGGCTGGATTCCTTATTACTCGGTAAAAACAGTAATACCATTTATTAAGAAACTACCGGCACTTCCAACACCAGCTACCAATTCACCCATTACTTGTGAAGCTAACGAATATTCGGCTGAAGACAATGCACTCCTTAATTCTTCATATTTGTTCACAAATAAAGATTTAATGAAAGAAGTAATGCCTTTCTGGTACACATTAAAAAGCCCTACCTTGATCAGAGATGACTATTCAACAGCCAATCCATCATGGCCAATCGCCGACACAATCTGTTTAATGCGCAAGAGTGGATTAAAATTAATTCCAACTATTACCGACGGCACCGATAAATTAGTCTTATCTGGCTATCTAGCTAAGCCTGAAGTTCGGACAACTATTGTCAAATCAATTGTGGATTTAGTGAACAAGTATTCATTTGATGGAATTGACTTAGATTTTGAAGGCTTTGCATTTGTGGATGGAAATATAACATGGCCAAAAACCGCCCCTAACTGGGTTTTATTTGTAAAAGAACTAAGCGTGGCTTTGCGTGCTCAGCAGAAACTACTTTCTATATCTGCACCATATGCTTTTAATCCAGCAGAAAAACAAAAGGGCTATTACGTTTATTCATGGGCAGAGATTGCTTCAAGTATTGATCGCTTACGAATCATGACCTATGACTATTCCGTTGCTAAAGCTGGTCCTATTGGCCCTATTAGTTGGACTGAAAAAACCCTTCAGTATGCAATTTCAATTATGCCTGCATCAAAAGTTTTCATTGGCCTTCCTGGTTATGGTCGAGATTGGATAACGAGTGTTGTTGGAACATGCCCAGCCACGGCTCCACCGGGGTTAAAAGTTGGAGCAAAAGCTGCAACATTTAGAATGAATTATGCAACTGCAAAAGCAGCGATTGATTTAGCAGTTCCAACTTTTGATGTGAAAAGCAGTGAGGCTACTTATTCTTACCAACAAACATTTAATGGATTAACGGCTAAAGGTGCAGCAACAGCCTGCACAGTCAATCGCACCGTTTGGTATCAAAATGATCGTAGTTATCTAGAGCGCATGAACCTTGTGGCTAAATATCGTTTAGGTGGTGCTGCACTATGGACACTTGGAATGGAAGATCTGGCAGCAACTACAGCTATGCGAAATGTTGCGCTAGCAATTGCCCCTGATACTGTTTTGAGCACACTCACTATTGAACAAGTAAACAGTAAGGGCACGTTTTATGGGGGAGTATTCACCTTGCGAGGAGCTCTTACACTTAAAGACAAATCACCTGTTGCAGGAATACCAGTGGGCCTTGAAATTAAACGAGTGAATGAAAATACATGGACTCCTATTGCCGAACTCACTAGCGCAATGGATGGAACAGTAAGTATCCCTATAACTATTGGAGCCAGTGCTTCATTCAGATTTACTACTCAAGGCACGTGGGAACGAGCAGAGTCATTGAGTAATGAAGGAAAAGTTGTCCTACTTTCTCGAATAATTCTAGATCGCCCAACCACAGTTAAGTCCGGCAGGGAGTTAACTATCAAGGGAACACTTTTGCCAGTTTTGGCGGGACAAGTAGTAGTGCTTCAGAAATATATTTCAGGTAAGTGGCAAAATATAGGCACTGCTACAACTACTGGAACTAGTGGAGAATTTCAAATTAGTATCATTGAGGTTAAGAGGGGAGTTACAAAATTGCGAGTCCAAATCACTACCAAAGATGAACAGGTTCTAACTCCAGAATTCACAGTGGTAGTTCGCTAGTCATGGCTAAGGTTGATGAAAAAATAGATGAAGCGATAAAAGAGATATTTAGTGGCGAAAAACCCTGGGTGACAATTGTTTGGGATGATCCAGTTAATCTCATGACTTATGTAACATATGTATTGATGCAACTCTTTGGCTATCCCCGTGAAAAAGCTCATGAGCTCATGATGAAAGTTCACACTGAGGGTAAAGCAGTTGTTTCAACTGGCAGTCGAGAAGAAATGGAACATGATGTTGCCCGGTTACATGAGTATGGACTGTGGGCGACATTGCAACGAGGTGATCAAGCCATATGACAGATCACGATTCAGATGAACAACATGGATTTCACCGCCATGGAGATAATGCCTTTGTTGTCGAGTTTTCTGAATCTGAGCGTGAAGTTCTCATTAATTTAGTAGAACAAATTATTGAACTATTAGGTGAGCGAACAGATAGCCATGTGGATGACCCACTTGCTGCAATGGTTGGAATAACAACTCATGATTCACCGCCAGAGGATGAAGTATTGCTTCGATTATTACCCAATGCTTATGCAGATCAAGTCGAAGCTGCAGAGTTTCGCCGGTATACCGAATCCACGCTAAGAGCAAAAAAGTATGAGCACTCAATGTCCATGCGAATCACATTAAAGAGTGCCATAGATGGAATTATTGAAGTTGATCATGATGGTGCTAACGATTGGTTAGGTGCTATGAACGATATTCGTTTGGCACTTGGCGTTCGCTTAAAAGTTGAACAAAATAGCCATGAAGAATTAGAACTCTTGGCACCAGATGATCCAATGCGCGGGGTCTACGCTGTTTATAGTTGGTTAGGTTGGCTGCAAGAATCCTTAATTGTGGCGCTTATGGATGAAGCTATTTAGTTTTCACATCACGCTCAGGGTAGGCTTGGCCTGTGAGTAATGCACCCATTGGAATCTTTGATTCAGGAGTAGGTGGGCTTACCGTTGCCAGAGCAATTCTGGATCAACTTCCTAATGAATCAACAATCTATATCGGCGACACCGCACGAGGTCCTTATGGTCCCCGGCCATTAGCAGAGGTTCGTGAGTTTGCATTAGAAACTTTAGATTTTTTAGTTGAGCAAGGCGTCAAAGCGCTAGTGATTGCATGCAACACAGCAAGTGCTGCAATGCTTCGGGATGCTCGTGAGCGATACAAAGTTCCAGTGATTGAAGTGATTCAACCTGCAGTTAGACGCGCAGTTGCCGCATCAAGAAGCGGGCACATCGGAGTTATTGGAACTCGCGCAACCGTTGATTCCAAAGCTTACTTAGATGCTTTTGCTGCAGCGCCTCAATTGCAGATTACATCAATTGCTTGCCCACTTTTTGTTGAATATGTTGAGCGTGGTGAAACATCAGGTAATGAAATTACTACAATTGCTCGGGATTACTTAGCTCCTGTTATGGAGGCCAAAGTTGATACTTTAGTTTTGGGCTGTACTCACTATCCGCTATTAACTGGAGTAATTTCTTATGTGATGGGTGAAGGTGTGACGCTTGTTTCAAGTGCTGAAGAAACTGCAAAAGATCTCTATCGCACGTTAGTTGAGAACAACCTACTTCGCGAAGCACGCAGCGGTGCCCCAACACACAAATTCTTAGCAACTGGCGATGCCAAAGCTTTTGAAAGCTTAGCTCGACGTTTTCTAGGTCCAGAAGTAACCCGCGTCGAACACCAAGATCTATAAAACATAGGAGTAGCACATGGCACGCAATGATGGACGACAAGTTAATGATCTGCGAGAAATTAAGTTCACTCGCGGATGGCTTGACCATGCCGAAGGATCTGTTCTTGTGGAGTTCGGTAATACCCGTGTTTTGTGTGTTGCATCCTTTTCTCCAGGTGTCCCACGTTGGTTAAAAGATTCTGGAAATGGATGGGTTACATCTGAATATGCAATGTTGCCACGTGCTACTCATACACGCTCTGATCGCGAGAGTGTAAAAGGCAAGCTAGGTGGGCGTACGCAAGAAATTTCACGCCTAGTAGGTCGCTCACTCCGAGCAATTGTGAATATGAAAGAACTTGGTGAAAACACCATTGTTATCGATTGCGATGTATTACAAGCTGATGGTGGCACCCGTACAGCAGCAATTACAGGTGCATATGTTGCACTTGCAGATGCCATTTCGTGGGCTAAGGCACAAGGCCATATCAAGGCAACAGCTAATCCTCTCAGTGATTTCGTTGCAGCAGTAAGTGTTGGAATTATTGATGGAGTTCCAATGCTAGATCTTTGCTATGAAGAAGATGTGCGTGCCGAAACAGATATGAACGTTGTAGTTGCAGGAGATGGACGATTTATTGAGGTACAAGGAACTGCAGAAGGAGCCCCATTTGATCGCGCATTACTTAATCAACTTCTAGATTTAGCTGTTGAAGGTTGTGCAACATTAAACAAGCTACAAAAAGAAGTTCTTTCACAATAGTGCCACAAAAATTAGTTCTTGCCACGCGCAATAAAGGAAAGTTGGTTGAGTTCCGCAGAATTCTAGATGCTCTAGCACCTGGTGAAATTACCTTAGTAGGTGTTGATGAATTTTCTGACTTAGTTGATGTTGAAGAAACAGGATCAACTTTTGAAGAAAATGCTTTACTCAAAGCTAGATACACAGCTAGCACAACAGGTTTACCAGCAATTTCAGATGATTCAGGATTATGTGTTGATTTCCTCAATGGAGATCCAGGTATCTACTCAGCTAGATGGGCCGGTATTCATGGAAATGATCAAGGGAATCTAGAGAAACTGCTCGAAGAATTAAGAGATGTTCCCGACGCAAAACGCACCGCACACTTCACTTGTGTTGCAGCATTGGCAATGCCGGATGGGCGCACTCATGTTGAAGAGGGTCTATTTCATGGCCACATCTTGCATGCACCAATTGGCCAGGAAGGCTTTGGGTATGACCCTATTTTCCAACCCCTTGGAATGGGTGTTTCTAGCGCACAGATGAGCCCCGAAGAGAAGGATGCCATCAGTCATCGCGGAAAAGCTTTGCGCCTAATTGCGCCCCATGTCATACAAATGCTGCGCAGCCTGGGGTAACCTTGACCTATAGCCGCGCGTTTTGGACGTGCGCACCACTATTCAAGGAGTACTCGTGGCCGTAAAGAAGAAGAGCGCAGCAAAGAAGAAGGTTGCTAAAAAGGCACCTGCTAGAAAAGCTGTTGCAAAGAAGTCAGCTGCAAGAAAATCTGTAGCTAAGAAAAAGACAACCGCAAAGCGCGCAGTAAAGAAGAGCGTTGCTAAGAAAACTGCGAAGAGAGCACCAGCTAAAAAAGCTGCTGCAAAGAAAGTTGCCAAGAAAAAGACAACGGCAAAGCGTCCAGTAAAGAAGAGTGCAAAGAAAGCTGCTGCACCAAGAGTCACTGTGACTTCTTCTCGTCCAGTGGTTGCTGCACCAGTAACTGCTAAGGCAGTAGCACCTGCAAAGCCAACTGCTGCACCTAAGCAAGGTGCTTCAGGACGTGTTGTATTTGCTGTAGTAGTAGGAATTGTTTTGTTAGCGATGATTGTTTGGTCTCAGTCAAGTACAGACAGTGATGATGGCGCAGCGCCTGCACCTTCCATGTCTCAATCTGCTGAGCCATCAGAGTCAGCTTCACCAGAAGAAACAATGGTTGCAGTTGAAACTATTGAAGCTCCATCAAAGTTTGTTGCACTCAAGAGCGCAGATGGCTTAAATCTTCGCTGGGTAGCACCTATGGCCACAGAAGGTTTGACTGGCTATAACGTTGAGATCCGCGCTAATGGAACTGGTGATTGGACAACAATTGCAACTGTTCCAGCAGATCAACTCACTCAAGCTGTAACAAAGAGCGGTGATGCTGGATGGACTCAGTTCCGTGTGTCGTCTGTTTATTCAGATGGACAGAGCGCACCTGCAACAGTCTTTGGAATTCCAGGTGAGTTTAAGTAAAAGTAATTAGTAAAAGACCCTCGCTCATCGGCGGGGGTTTTTTATTCCCTAAGTTAGTTATTTATAGCGTTGCAGTGATTGCATCAACATATGCTCGAACACCTGCTGGTACTAAGTGCACACCATCAGGTGCAAAGTATTCAGGATGACCGGCTGAGATAGCGGCCCAATCAACAACTGTTGCTCCATATAAAGCGGCGTATTGGGCAATCAGCGCATTGTTTTCATCACGCCAACCCCTAGGCACCGCGGTGTTTACGACGATAATTCGTGGCTGATTCTTCACTTCTTCAAAGACAGCTGACACTTGATCTGAAGTTAATTTGTTATTGTTTCCCAAATTAAAGATCACCGTTGAATCAGGGGCGTTGGCTTTATCAGCTCTCATCACTTCAATGAGTTCAGGTGCTTGACGACCAACACGTGCATTAATTATTGCAATGTTACTACGAGCATCTAACTCATAGTGAATTCCTAAAATTACAGAGTCTCCAGTAACCCATAAACCACCTGCTTGGGTTGCAGTGGGCTCACTTGGTTGAATTGGTTGTTCAAGTTGCTGCTTAATAATTACCATCTCTTTATCACTTTGTGAAATGGCATTAGCGCTGATGTATGAGGTGCCCAATATCAAGAGAAGAAGTGACGCGACAACTGTGCTCTTTTGTCGTCGCTGCACATTCTTGGTGCGATATTTCATTCCTTTGAACCAATACTCAACAAGTCCACTTCGAACAGGCAGTTCAACTAAGCGCAGTGAGATATCAGCTAGAGCAAACACAACCAAGATGCGCAAGGTATACAGGGCCCATGTTGAGCCTTCTAGATCTACTGCAGGGCGCGTTAGCTGAAATACAACCCAGTGCCACAAGTAAATTGCGTAAGAGCGCTCACCAATCCACACAGCAACTTTGCTACTGAGTATTGGTGCAAATCGTGAGGCCGGGTGAACGATGCTAGTCAGAATCGCGCAACCAAACAGACCTGCAAGTGGGAAAGCTAATTTGTAAAGAGTTGGATCATTTTCATTAACCAAGAGAAAGACTCCTAGTAATCCAACGAAGCCAATTACACCAATACCATCAATAAAATCTTGTGCTCGTCTATTTACTTGCTCTTGAAGATTCTGAGGAACCCAGCTGACAGCAAGTGCAGCACCTAGAAATAATCCAATACTGTGAGTATCTGTACCAAAGTAAACGTGGCTTACCTGTGAGGCATTTGCTGCATCTACCTCAAATGAGACTAGTAAAAGGGCAATACCTGAGATCGCCGCGATAAATAAGGCAGCACCTGGGATTTTGGCTTTACCAAACTGGCGTAGAACGAGAAGCAAAATGAGAGGCCAAATTAAATAGAACTGAGCTTCAACCCCCAGCGACCATGTGTGTTGTAGGAGCGGTGGGCGAGAAATGGTGTCGAAATAGTCTGTGTGTCTAAAAACTAACCACCAGTTCATTCCACCAAGGAGTGCAAATGGACTATCACTAACAAAGCGGCGCATGGTTTCTGGTGCCCAAATGCTGATGTAAATAATTGTCACAAAGATCATGAATACAAGAGGTGGAAATAATCTGCGAATACGGGCTTTATAGAAAGCGCGTAGATCTAAGCCACCACTGCGCTGGATTGAATCTAGAAGTAAGCGCGTAATTACATAGCCAGAGATAACAAAGAAGAGGTCAACGCCAAGAAATCCACCTGGAATCCATGTAAAACCCAAGTGATAAAGCATTACGGCAATTACAGCAACGGCACGCAATCCATCAATGGCAGGGATATAACGAATACCGCGGGGAGTAGACATGGTTAATTACTTACGCGGCGCAGATTTCTTTGCAGCTGCTTTCTTAGCGGTTTTCTTGACAGGCTTTTTTGCCGCTTTCTTAGGAGCAGCTAGTGCTGGTTTAGTGCGCTGACTAGAAACACGGATTGGGCCAGGATTAATGATGGTGTCATCAGAATTTAGATTTTCAAGAACATTGCGCTGTAGATCAGCAAGACGCGTAAATGCGCTCTCAAGACGTGCACGAGATTGGTGAATCGCAGATTCTGCAGCATCGAGGGACTGAGTCTGAATCTTGTATAGGCGCTCTGCTTCAGAAATAACACTTGAAAGCCACTGGCGGTAGTTAGTAACGTCTCCAGTTGCTTCACTGATAATGCGCTCACCTTCACGGCGTGCTGCAGTTGTTAATGCAGAACCTTCACGTCTCTTACTTTCAATGAGTGACTCAGCTTCAACTTCTGCTTCAGCAATCTTGTCTGATGCTTCAGATTCAGCAGCTTGAATGTATTTACGCCCACGCGATTCCGCGCCACTTAATATAGTACGAGCTTTCGCGTCCGCTGCTTCAATCTCTTCTTTTGTTGTGCGATTAGTTTCAGCAATCAATCGAGTCGCAATAGATTGCGCTTTGCTCTCACGGGCTTGAGCTGACTTAATCATTGACATTGCTGTCTCTGTGGCGAGAATTTCAAACTCTTCTTTACTCAAGCCAGTTATGTCACGACGTGATTTGAGATCAGCTAACTGTGATTCAAGTTCGCGAATACGCTCGAGCGATGAAGGCGCTTGTTCTTCTTCGCCTTTAAATCCGACCCAGTTAAGGAAGGAGTTTTTCTCAGCCATTGTCGTACCTCGCAACTCGTTGATAAGAGAGCCTTAGGTTAGAGCAAGGCCTTACTTACTGTAAATCGCCACCGAAATCGCTACATACTGCGAGATCCAGG
>CANKXJ010000027.1 GCA_947487595.1 Actinomycetota bacterium | reverse complement strand
CCTAACGTGACATCAGATGAGATCGATCCTGAAGCCGCGGCTGAGCAATTACGTCGTGAAGAAGAAATTAAGTTAGATAAACCGCCCCATCACCAGGATTAATCTGCCGCAGCTGCCGGAGTTGGCGCAGGCGCAGGAGTTGTTTTAGCGGGTTCACTTGTAGTTGTCTTTTTTACTGAATCGGTTTTATAAAACCCAGAGCCTTTAAATACAACACCTACGGCGCTATAGACTTTGCGGATTTCACCCTTGCACTGCGGACACTGGGTGAGTGAGACATCACTAAAGGACTGAAAAGCTTCAAATTCATGTTCGCAAGCGTTACATGCGTATTGGTATGTAGGCACTAGCGCTCCAATCATTCAAATAAGGCCTTATTCCAACCCTTTGGGGTAGAAGCCAAGTCTAAAGAAGTGAGACGATTGGCGCGAATTCAAGTCCACGATATGGAGGAGATCTAAGTGAAAATCACTCGAGTCCGACAAATTGTGGCTGCTTTAACCCTTCTTAGCTTTCTGGGTATGTCTACAGCTGGTGCAAACTCACTCATTACTACTTCACCAATAAGTGGGTCTACCGTCACAACAGCCCCCACCTCAGTAACTCTCACCACCCAAGTTGCATTGCTTCCTGATGCTAATGAAATAGTGGTTACAGATCCTGCAGGGGTACGCGTTGATGATGGGACTCTAACAATGACTGAGGTTTCAGCAACTATTGGCTTAAGGCCGCTTGTTGAATCTGGAATCTATAAAGTTTCATACACTTTGTATTCAGAGGGCGATGCTCCTCTAGAGGGTTCATTTACTTTTAATTTTTCTGCACCAACTGTAATCTCACCTAACGAAGCATCGCCAACCCCGACAGAATCTCAGACTCCTGCCAGCAGCAGCTGGGGCACAAACATATTTATTATATTTATTTTGATCATGGCTTTTTTTGTCTTAATAGCACTCGTGCTCTATGCGCGAAAACTCTTTAGGGAACGATGATCGCTTTAAGCACAGTTTTTAAATATCTATCCCTTTTAGGAAGCTTTGCAGTTGTTGGAACACTATTGGCGATGGGATTCCTACTTCTTGACTCCCATGGAAAATTATCAACTTCTGGGCAAAAGCTTCGCGCGATGTTATCGATTTCAGGGCTCACCTGGTTAATTGGAAGCATTGGAACAATTCTCTTTACCTTGGCAACCATTCTCGATCAACCATTATCAGGTGCCTTAGATTCAACAGTTCTGCGCTCTTTCGTAACGCAAATTACCTTAGGCCAGTACTTGCTCTTTCAATCCCTTGTCGCCCTTTTCATTACCTTTGCATCAATTCGTGTCAATAAAGTACTGACAGTTATTGTCCTTCTTATCCTTACCCTGATTGGTTTAGTTGCACCCGTATTTCAGAGCCACTCAGCTTCAAGCGGCTCACACGGATTAGCTATTGGTTCTTTAGTTGTCCATGTGGTTGCACTCTCTCTTTGGGTGGGTGGGGTGATAACTCTTGCACTCTTGGATCCTGAAGATAGGCCAATTGCAGTTCCACGCTTTAGCCAATTAGCGCTGTGGGCTGCTATTGCTGTTGTATTAAGTGGAACCGCAAATGCTTGGGCTCGCTTGGATTTCAAAGAGGCCTGGAACACTTCATATGCATGGGTGGTAATTGGGAAAGTTGCTCTAACGATTTCTTTAATAACTATTGCCTATTTGCATCGCAAGAATTTAGCCCTTCGTAGCTCCATTGATTGGAAAGGCTTTGGGCGATTAATTCTTGCAGAAAGCTTGATTATGGTTGTCACAGTTGCAATGGGCGCATGGTTATCTTCAAATCAAGCTCCATCAAGACCAGAGCCAGCAAAGTTTGATCCTGCATTGGCGATAGTAGGAATTTCTTCGCCGCCAGAACCAACCTGGAGCCGAATCCTCTTTAGTTATGAACCAGATGCACTGATGATTGGAATCTTGGTCACAGCCGTTGCGCTCTATATCAAAGGCGTTGTAGTTCTTACAAAGCGTGGCGATAAGTGGCCAGTAGGTCGCACAATTTCATTTGCCCTTGGAATATCAGCAATAGATTTTGCAACCAGTGGTGGCCTCGGTTTGTATGCGAACTTTGCTTTTTCTTATCACATGGTTGCCCACATGGTTCTTGGAATGATTGCACCCATTGGAATTGTCCTTGGTGCGCCAATCACTTTAGCGCTTCGAACTCTGCCGCAAGGTAGAAATAAAGATGAGCGCGGTGTGAGAGGTTCACTACTTGCTGTGCTGCATTCCAAATTAGCAGTTTTCTTCACCAACCCAGTAGTTGCTTTAGCTTTCTTTGATGGCTCACTCTTTGCTCTCTACTTCACAGATCTATTTGGTTCAATGATGCAATCGCATGTGGGCCACTTGCTGATGAATATTCACTTCCTGCTTGCTGGAATCCTTTTCTTCCATGTTGTTATTGGAATCGATCCAAACCCCCGCAGAGTTCCACATTTAGTGCGCATCGTAATTATTTTTGCTGCAATGAGTATTCATGCATTCTTCTCAGTAGCACTCATGTCTACTACGACTTTAATTGATGGCGGTTACTTCGGTTCCCTTAAATCACCATGGCTAGTTGATCTACTTGCCGATCAACGCATGGGCGGTTCATTAGGTTGGGCGATGGGCGAGATCCCGATACTTCTTGCCCTGGTTGCAACCTTTATCAGCTGGGTGAGAGATGACTCACGTGAAGCAATCAGAATTGATAAAAATGCCGCACGATCTGCAGCCATGGGCCAACCAGATGAGTTGGCTACTTATAATAGGTATTTACAAGATCTAGCCCAACGCGATAGAAATGAACCCTAATGGAAAATTTATTTGATATTCCCAGCGAATATAAGGATCTTCGTTCCAGCGTCCGCGCCCTGGCTGAAAAAGAAATTGCTCCATTTGCAAAAGCAGTTGATGAAGATCATCGCTTCCCACAAGAAGCAGCAGATGCACTTCAAAAGGCAGGCCTTGCAGCAGCACATGTTCCAACTGAATTTGGTGGCGATGGCGCAGATGCTCTAGCTGTTGTCATCATCATTGAGGAAGTGGCACGTGTTTGCGGTGCTTCATCACTGATTCCTGCAGTAAATAAACTTGGCTCACTTCCACTGATGCTGGGTGGAAACAAAGATCAAAAGCAGCGCTGGTTGTCGCAACTGGCGCAAGGAAAAGGTTTTTCATATTGCCTATCAGAATCAGAGGCAGGTTCAGATGCTTCAGCACTTCGCACAAAGGTTGAGCGAGATGGTGATGGCTGGATTCTTAATGGAAGCAAAAAATGGATTTCAAATGCTGGAGTCTCAGAGTTCTACACAGTCGTTGCTCAAGGCGATGCCTCCCTTGGTTCTAAAGGAATCACTGCATTCGTAGTTGAAAAATCTGACCCAGGCGTATCTTTCGGTGCACCAGAAAAGAAGATGGGCTTTAGAGGATCACCAACGCGTGAAGTTTATTTCGACAACGTCAAGCTTGCAGATGACCGCCGTATTAGTGAAATTGGTGAAGGATTTGCACTAGCAATGAACACTCTTGATCACACACGCATCACTATTGCGGCCCAAGCTCTAGGTATTGCCCAAGGAGCCTTAGATGTTGCAACTCAGTATTCACATGAGCGTAAGCAGTTCGGCAAAGAAATATTTGACTTCCAAGGGATTCAATTCATGCTGGCAGATATGGCAATGAATATTGAAGCTGCCCGTCAATTAACTTATGTTGCAGCATCAAAGAGTGAGAGTGGTGAAAAGGATCTACGTTTCTTCTCAGCGGCCAGTAAGTGCTTTGCTAGTGATGTAGCGATGAAGGTAACTACTGATGCAGTTCAGATCCTGGGCGGCTATGGCTATGTCTCAGATTATCCAGTTGAGCGAATGATGCGAGATGCCAAATTAACTCAGATTTATGAAGGCACCAATCAAATTCAACGAATAGTTATGGCGCGCAATCTACCTAGCGCTTAAATCTAACAATCAGTGAAGGCGTTGCTGCAGCATCTAGTGGAATGTCATGGGATTCACGGGGCAAAGTTTCACTCGTTAATTCACCTGCATGAACTAAACCAATTTTCCATCCAGGCAACGTTGGTAGTGCGCGATCATAAAACCCACCGCCTTGCCCCATTCGATAACCCTCTTGGTCAATACGAAGTGCTGGTGTGATCACTGCGCCAACATCACTTGTGTCTGTTACAGCCGGACCAGTTGGTTCAGTCAGATTTTTGGTGATTTTCAATTTCGTTGGATTGCCATCCCACTGAACCCATTCAATGACTAAACCGTTAACTCGGGGCAGTAAGAGTTTTTTGCCATCTGCTAAAAAAGCTTTATTGATTTCATCTGTGCTGGGCTCCTGGGCATATGAAAAGTAAGAGCAGATTGTTCTGGCAAACACAATCTCTGGGGCTTTCAAAATGACATTGAAATTGGTCGGAATGAATTTTTGAACCCGTTCACGGCGGTAGCGATCTCGCAACTGCTTCTTGAGTGTGTTCTGATTCATTGCTTCTACCCTCCGCTTTCCACGCCTAAATCCCAAAGATTACTGACCTCAACAAGTATGGTGTGATTATGGCAGAGCACACGCGGGTTGATGAGTTTTTGACTTCACTTTTAGCGATTTGCAAACCCCTTGATTCTTTTGAAATGCCATTACTAGATGCCCATGGTGCAACGTTGTCGCAAGATGTCTTTGCTGGAGAGCGCCTGGTAATGAAAGCTGGATCTAGGATCCGCTCCACTCAAATTGGATTAGCGGCATCTATTGGACTCGATCACTTGCCTACCAGACCACATCCACGTGTTGTAGTGATGTCAGCTGGCCCAGATCTAGTTGAACCAGGTAAAACACTTAAAGACGATGAAGAGTTTGAGACTAACTCCTGGATGCTCACAACTGCGGTGCGCGAAGTTGGCGCAGTTGCTTATCGCGTGCACTCAATCCCAGATGATGAAGCACAGCTACAGAACTTGATTGAAGATCAATTAGTACGTGCCGATCTTATAATTATCAGCGGTGAGCGCCATGATGATTCATTTGATTTGATCACTAGAACTATTTCTAACATGGGTGAAATTACAACTGTGGATTTGGCAATAGAGATGAGTGGTCGACATAACTTCGGTCTTATTGGTCCAGATAAGACTCCGATCATCACTCTTCCGGGTGATCCAATCGCGGCATATATCTCCTTTGAACTCTTTGTTCGCCCGATGATTCGCACAATGTTGGGCGCCGCAACCATCCACCGTCCTAGCGTTAAAGCTAAGTTAGAAAAAGCAATTGAATCCAGCGATGGAATGCGTTCCTATATTCGTGCTGCAATATCTGAAGATGGAAAATCGGTAACACCCTTGGCCCATCAAGAGGAGATCTCAACACTCTCTGATGCTTCAGCTTTTATCGCCGTTGGCGAAAAAGATATTAACTTGAAAGCTGGAGATGAAGTAACTGTTGTGATTTTAGAGCGCAGATACATCTAAGTAGTCTTATGACTCATCCATGGCCGGTTGCAATTAAGAGTCAAGATCTATCGCTGCAGGCATTGAGATTGAGAGATCGTGGGCGTTGGAATAATGTCCGGGCCGAAAATCGTGACTGGTTATCTCCTTGGGAAGCCACAATTCCAGTCATTGCTGGGGATGATTCGCAGAATCCCGGCCAACTTCCTTCTTACTTTGAAATGGTCCGCACCCTTAACTCTGAGGCTCGAAATGGCCGCTCATTTTCATTTGCAATCTGGCATCAGCACAATTTAATTGGGCAGATCTCATTAGGCGGTGTGATTCTTGGCGCAATGCGGGGCGGCCATATTGGTTATTGGATTGATAAAAACTATGCAAATAGAGGTTTCACAACGCAAGCAGTGATGGCCTTAACAGATTATTCATTTTCTACGCTGAATCTTCACCGTGTAGAAATCAATATCAGACCCGAAAACACTGCATCAAAGCGCGTGGCTGAAAAAGCTGGCTACATTTTTGAAGGCGAACGTCCCCGCTATTTACATATCGCTGGTAGTTGGCGAGACCATGTCGTATTTGTAAAAGAAAATCCTGCCGTTAAGTAGGCTCTAAATCCCAAGTTATGTAGGTCTCATCCTTTATCTTTATGCATCATGGCTTCCGGACTTATCTATATTGCGATCATCGGTATGTGGGTCGCATATTTCGCACCCCGTTGGATCCATGACCGCAATGAGTTTTCTGGAAAATCTGTTGAGCGATTCAAGAGTGCACTAATTGTTGTTGCAAGTTCATCGCCACAAGGAATTTCTGGAAGTGGATCGATTCATATCGATTTAGATCGTGAAGCAAAAATTGCGCAACTACTTATGCGCAGACGAATTATGTTCTTTGTTCTAACTGGTTCTCTAACTACAACACTTGTGGGTGGTTTCATGAATACGATGCCTTTTATTTACTCATTAGTTCCTGCAACTGGAATTTTGATTTATGTTGCAAGCGTTCGTCGCCAAACAATCGCCGACAAGATTCAATACCGACGTGTGCAACAACTTCATCGTCGCACAGCTGGTGTTTCAGCAACGAATTTGGCTGAAGTTGTAACACCAAAGCCATCACAAGAGCATTGGATTCCACTTTCAGAGCGCGAACTTAAAGGTGTTGTTCTTTTGCCTAAGGGGACTGCAGCTATTCGCCAAACGTGGGAACCTGCAGAAGTACCAGCTCCAACATATGTCAGTGCACCTAAGGCGATTATTCCTAAGCGCGTGATTGATTTAACAATTCCTGGAGCATGGAGTGAAGAGCAAGAGCGTCTAGAGCGTGAAGTATTAGCTGCTGCTTCACCGTCACGCGATGAAATCTTTGATCAACAACTTGCTGATGAAGCAGTTGAACGCCTTAAGCAAGCACGCGCCTCTAACGGATAGTTAGATCCACGAACTCATCCACATACGTTGTAACCAAGCATCGTATGTGATTATTTCGCCTGTGAAAATTGGCAAGAAATAAATAAAATTCAAAAAGATAACTGTCACAAAAGCTGCAACTAAGGCTTGCGAGATACCTGATTTTAAAGAGCTGTCCAGCAATAGCTTTGCGCAATACACAAGGGCCAGAATCATGAAAGGCTCAAAAACAATTGCGTAGAAAGTAAATACTGTGCGGGATTGAAAGAAGAACCATGGCAGGTATCCAGCAGCCATGCCAAGCACAATCAAATTCAACGCAGGCTCAGAAGTTCTCCTAACCAGGCTGCGCAACCAAAAGCCCACGGTGACTGCCACCGCAATTGTTCCTGCCCACCACAGAAGTGGTGTGCCAATCGCTAATACTTCCTGTGCGCAATTATCGCTACCGCAACCTTTTGGAGACTCATAGAAGAAAGAGGTTGGCCTACCCATAACCATCCAACTCCAAGGATTAGCTTGGTAAGAATGTTTTTCAGTTAATCCTGTGTGAAAGCCCAACATCTCTGAGTGATAGTGAATCCAAGAAGTGAATGGATTTGTTGACCATTGGCGATCCCAACCGCGATTGCTAAGAAACCAACCAGTCCAAGATCCAATATAAACAATGATGGGAAGAAATCCATATTGAATGAATTTCATAATTATTGATCGAACTAAATCTTTAGAAGGGTGCCTCGAGAATATTTTGTAGAGAGAAACAAAGACCATAGCAACCAAGAAGTAGATTGCACTCCATTTGCAACCCATTGCTAAACCTATGGCGATGGCAGCAAACCAATGTCTTTGCTGATGCCATAAATAAATGGCAAGAAGGACAAAGAAAGTTAAGAATAGATCAAGTAAGGCTGTTCGTGAGTGCACGAGCATCAAACCATCACAAGCCATTAAGAATGCACCTATGCCCGTTAATAACGGTGAATAGAACAGCACATGTACTAAGCGGGCAAAGAGCAAAATAAGTAGTGTGCCAATAATCGCTGTAGCAAATCGCCAACCAAATTCATTGTCGCCAAAGAGTTTGATACCGCTGGCTATAAGCCATTTTCCGACGGGTGGGTGAACAATGAACTCTGGTTTGCTGCCGCTAACTTCCACGCCGTACTTCAAAAAATCTCTCGCACCATCGACGTAATAGACCTCATCAAAAACAAAGCCTTTAGGTGTTGCTAGGTTAATTAATCGAATCGCAAGGGAGGCAATCGCTATAAGGATCGGGGCGATGGCGGCAATCATGTGTGTAATCGTATGCGCAAATCCTTTGGAAATAACTGAGATGATGGACCCATGGCATTGATATTGGCAGCAACCCCGTTGGGCAACCCAGCCGATGCTAGCGCGCGCTTAAAAACTGCCATCGAAGATGCCACGATCATTGCCGCTGAAGATTCCAGAAGGTTTCACCGTTTGTGTTCAGATTTAGGAGTTACTTTCACAGCTCGCATACTTTCCTTCTTTGAAGGCAATGAAGATGAGCGAACAGTTGAACTATTAAATGAGTTAGCAGCTGGTGCGCATGTTCTAGTTGTTTCAGATGCAGGCATGCCGACAATTAGTGATCCTGGTTTTAGGTTAATGCGCGAAGCAATCGCCCGCGGAATTGATGTCTCTGTTATTCCAGGACCGAGCGCAGTAATAATGGCCGTTGCTTTATCTGGACTACCAACAGATCGCTTTACTTTTGAAGGCTTTCCATCACGCAGTGCAGGTGCTCGATTAGCAACATTTGAAAAACTACGCCATGAAGAGCGCACTATGGTTTTCTTTGAGGCTCCACATCGACTTGCAGATTCACTCTCTGATGCACAAGCTGTTTTTGGCAGTGATCGCAAAGGTGCAATTTGTCGTGAGATGACAAAACACTATGAACAAACCATTCGTGGCTCTTTATCGGAACTTACAACATGGGCTGACACTAATGAAGTACTCGGTGAAATCACTCTAGTAATCCAAGGCGCAGTCCTGGATTCAGCAGCGATGACTGCTGATGAAATGGTGGCCCGTGTTCGAGAGTTTGAAGCTGCAGGCATGGATCGCAAAGGGGCAATCGCCTCAGTTGCCACAGAATTCTCAATTGCAAAGCGGTTGGTTTATGCCGCAGTGGTCGATGCGAATAAGATGAGCAAGTGACTAAGTCCTTTTATCTAACGACGCCGATTTATTACGTCAACGATGCACCGCATATTGGTCATGCCTATACGACGGTTGCCGGTGATGTGTTAACTCGTTGGCATCGTCAAAGAGGTGAATCAGTCTGGTTTTTAACTGGTACAGATGAGCATGGCCAAAAGGTTATGCGAACTGCAGAGGAAAATAACACTGCTCCACAAGCCTGGGTTGATCGCTTAGTGCAAGATGC
>CANKXJ010000026.1 GCA_947487595.1 Actinomycetota bacterium | reverse complement strand
TATCGATGCCCGTGAAAAGAAGACGCGTCACGATGTCAAAGCCCGCATCGAAGAGTTTAACGCTTTAGCTGGACATGAAGCAATCCATGCAGGCATGACTAGCCGAGATTTAACTGAAAATATTGAAGCGCTACAAATTCGCAATGGTCTTGATGTTGTTCATGACAAGGTTGTCACTGTTCTTGCACGATTAGCAGAGCGCGCAACACAATATGCAGACCAACCAGTTGCAGGACGATCACATAATGTTCCAGCACAGGTCACAACTCTTGGTAAAAGATTTGCTTCAGCTGCAGAAGAATTACTTTTTGCATACGAGCGCTTGACTGCTTTGCAAGATCGTTACCCAATGCGTGGCATAAAGGGTCCAGTCGGAACTGCGCAAGATTCAATTGACTTACTTGGCTCTACTGATGCTCATGCAAAATTAGAAAATACAATTGCAAAAGAGCTCGGATTTAACCGTGTTCTAGATTCAACCGGTCAGATTTATCCTCGTTCCTTCGATTATGATGTTATTACAACTCTGGTCCAACTTGCATCATCACCTTCATCTCTTGCCACATCTATCCGCTTGATGGCAGGCGCCGAACTTGTGACTGAAGGCTTTAAGGCCGGCCAAGTGGGCAGTAGCGCAATGCCACACAAGATGAACACACGCTCTTGTGAGCGAGTTAATGGTTTAGCCGTTGTGCTTCGCGGATATGCATCAATGGTCAGTGAACTAGCTGGGGATCAATGGAATGAAGGCGATGTTTCTTGCTCTGTAGTTCGCCGAGTAGCTATGCCTGATGCTTTCTATGCAATAGATGGTCTGCTTGAAACAATGCTGACGGTTCTAGATGAGTTTGGAGCCTTCCCAGCAGTAATCGCCGCTGAATTAGAGCGTTATTTACCTTTCTTAGCTACGACAAAGATTTTGATGGCAGCTGTTAAGGCTGGCGTTGGGCGTGAAGTTGCCTATGAAGTGATTAAAGAACATGCAGTCAAAGCAGCGTTAGGAATGCGCGAAGGAAAGAAGAACTCACTTCTAGATGATTTAGCCGTAGATGATCGTTTACCTCTCGATCGTGCGGCTTTGGATGTATTAATCAGTACCCCACTTGAATTTACTGGCGAAGCTCGCCAACAAGTTGCTCGAGTTGTTAGTCGCATTGGCGCGATTACTTCCGCGCACCCTGCCGCAGTGCAGTACAAGCCCGGCTCTATTAGGTGAGCGGCTTCGGCATAGCTGGCCCACCGCCAGCGCCTTCAATACCTGGGTGGACACACCTGCGCACCGGAAAAGTCCGTGACTTATATACAAATGATTTAGGAAATATCTTACTTGTTGCATCAGATCGCATTTCGGCATACGACTGGGTAATGCCAACCGAGATTCCAGGAAAAGGTGCGGTGCTCACACAACTTTCTTTGTTTTGGTTTGATTTGCTAGAAGACATAATTCCTAACCATATTGTTTCAACTGATGTTCCAGAAATTGTGGAAGATCGTGCAATAATCGTTCAACCGCTAGAAATGTTTGCAATTGAATGTGTTGCACGTGGGTATTTAACTGGCAGTGGCTGGAGTGAATATAAGGAAAATAGTGCGGTGTGTGGAAATGTTCTATCGGCTGGATTACTTGAGGGATCAGAACTTCCTAACAGCATTTTCACGCCAGCGACAAAGGCAGACATTGGTGATCACGATATAAATATTGATTTTGATAAGGCATCAAAGATTGTTGGTGCTAAGGATGCAGCCGAGCTGCGCGATTTAACTTTAAAGCTCTATGACACTGCTGCAGATTTTGCTAAGAGCCGGGGCATTATTTTGGCTGACACTAAGTTTGAATTTGGACGCAACTCAGCCGGGGCGATTGTCTTGGGCGATGAGGCTTTGACCCCTGATTCATCTAGGTTTTGGGATCAATCCACCTGGGCACCCGGGGGCACGCAGCCCTCATTTGATAAACAGTTTTTACGTGACTACCTCGTAGCCAGCGGATGGGATAGAAATAGCCCACCACCCGAGCTACCAGCAGAGATAGTAGAAAAGAGCGCAGCGCGCTATGAAGAAGCGTTTTATCGTTTAACTGGCAGCAAGTTCTAACTAAAGGAGAATATGAGAATGGCAAAAATCGTGGTTGATGTGATGTTAAAGCCAGAGATTCTTGACCCACAAGGCAATGCAGTTGCTTCAGCTCTGCCACGTCTTGGATTCTCTTTTGCTAAATCAGTGCGCCAAGGAAAGCGATTTGAAATTGAAGTTGAAGGCGAGCCAACGGCTGCTCAGTTAGCTGAAGTTGAAAAAGCTGCTGAAGTTCTACTTTCAAATCCTGTTATTGAAAACTATGTTGTGAGAGTAGAGAAGTAATGCGTGTTGGAGTCATAACTTTTCCAGGTACGTTAGATGATCGAGATGCTGCGCGCGCAGTAGTTGCTGGTGGATCAGAGGCTGTCTTACTCTGGCATGCAGATGCTGATTTAAAAAACGTTGATGCAGTTATTTTGCCTGGCGGATTTTCTTATGGTGATTATTTGCGCTGTGGTGCAATTTCTCGTTTTGCACCAGTAATGCAGTTAGTAATTGAAGCTGCAGGTAAAGGTATGCCTGTTCTTGGTATCTGTAATGGTTTTCAAGTTCTCTGTGAGTCACATTTGCTTCCAGGAGCCCTCACACGTAACTCAGATCTCCATTTTCTCTGCAGAGATCAAGAGATTGAAATAGTAAATAACTCAACACCATGGACTACCTCCTACAAAGCGGGGGAAAAGATTGTTATTCCACTAAAGAACGGTGAAGGATCTTTTCAATGTGATGATAAAACCCTTGCCGAGCTCGAAGGTGAAGGAAGAATCATTGCTAGGTATGTGGGCCAAAACCCAAATGGGTCAAGGAATTTGATTGCTGGAATTACTAATGCCCGGGGCAATGTTGTGGGCCTTATGCCTCACCCAGAGCATGCAATTAATGAGTTAACTGGCCCATCTGCCCAAGGCCTTGGCTTCTTTACTTCTATTCTGAATGCCATGGTGAAGTGATGGCCCTTGATACCGTCGTTATTGCCCAAACAACACCGGATAACGTTCAACCATTTGCTGAGCTTGGATTAAAGCCTGATGAGTATGCACGTATTAAAGAAATCTTAGGCCGCCGCCCAACATCTTCTGAGTTAGCAATGTATTCAGTGATGTGGTCTGAGCACTGTTCTTATAAATCATCAAAAGTACATTTAAAGCAATTTGGAGAAAAAGCACCAAAGTCTGATGCCTTACTTGTTGGCATTGGTGAAAATGCAGGCGTTGTAGATGTTGGTCAAGGATATGCAGTTACATTTAAAATTGAATCACACAACCACCCTTCTTTCATTGAGCCGTATCAAGGGGCAGCAACTGGTATTGGTGGAATTGTGAGAGATATTTTGACAATGGGTGCACGCCCCATTGCAGTGATGGATCCATTGCGATTTGGTCCAGCCGATGCTGCCGATACTCGCAGAGTTCTTCCTGGCATTGTTGCTGGAGTTGGTGGTTATGGAAACTGTTTAGGTCTACCAAATATTGGTGGGGAAGTTGTCTTTGATGAAACATACATCGGCAACCCATTAGTTAATGCACTTTGTATTGGCGTGATGAAGCACAGCGACATTAAGTTAGCTAAAGCTGCCGGTGCTGGAAATCTTGTGGTTCTCTATGGTGCCAAGACTGGTGGGGATGGAATTGGGGGCGTATCAGTCCTTGCTTCTGAAACCTTTGGTGCTGGTGGTTCTACAAAGCGTCCGAGTGTTCAGGTGGGCGATCCATTTGTTGAAAAGGTATTAATTGAATGTTCTCTTGAAATCTTTGCTGAAGATTTAGTGGTGGGCATCCAAGACCTTGGCGGAGCAGGCTTATCGTGTGCAACAAGTGAGCTGGCATCAGGGGGCAGTGGGGGAATGAAAGTTGCCCTGGATAAGGTTCCTTTGCGCGATCCATCACTTTCTCCTGAAGAGATTTTGATGTCAGAGTCACAGGAGCGCATGTGTGCAATTGTTGAACCAAGCAAGATTGATCGATTCTTAGAGATTTGTAAAAAATGGGATGTCACAGTCACAGTTATTGGCGAAGTAACCGATGGTGAGCGATTAGAAATTACATGGAATGGTGAAGTAATCGTCAACGTTCCACCACGTACTGTGGCCCATGAAGGTCCTGTCTATAACCGCCCTCTTGCACAACCTGCATATATCGATCAAGTAAATTCACAAAAAGTAAATATCCCTATGCCAAGGAGTGCATCTGAGATTAAAGCTGCAGTTCTCAAACTAGCTGGGGCTCCCAACTTGGCTGATAAATCCTGGGTTACTGCCCAATACGATAAGTATGTTCAAGGAAACACCATTCAAGCCCAACCAGATGATTCAGGGATGGTTCGACTTGATGAGTCAACACATTTAGGTGTTGCAATCTCAACTGATGCAAATGCCAACTGGTCATATTTAAATCCTTATCAAGGCGCAAAGTTAGCGTTAGCTGAAGCTGCACGAAATATCGCAACCGCTGGTGCTAGACCACTTGCTGTAACTAACTGTCTTAATTTTGGTTCACCTGAAGATCCAGGCGTGATGTGGCAGTTTGCAGAATCTGTGCGCGGTTTAGCCGATGGTTGTTTAGAGATGGGACTACCAGTTACAGGCGGCAATGTTTCTTTCTATAACCAAACAGGGGCTGTTGCAATCTTGCCAACACCTGTCATTGGTGTGCTGGGTGTAATTCAAGATGTTCGCAAGCGAACACCGATGAGCTATAAAACAAGTGGACTTGAACTATTTTTACTGGGAGAAACCAAAGAAGATCTTGCGGGAAGTGAATGGGCTTTCTTGCATGGTCAACGCGTTGGGCAATCTCCAGATGCTGATTTAGCCCGTGAAATGCGCCTTATTGAGCTACTTTTAGAGGGTAACACCTTCTTTACTGCTGCCCATGATTTAAGCCAAGGCGGCCTATCAGCTGGATTAACTGAAATGGTTTTACGCCATAACGTTGGAGCGACTATCTCTCTTCCTAATCCAGCCATTGATCTTTTAAGTGAAACCCCGGGTCGGGTAATCGTGGCAGTAGAGGCAAACAAAGTGTCACAGCTTCAAGCTCTGGCTACTAAGTACTCCATTGCTATCTCAAAGCTTGGCACTACAGGCGGAGATTTACTGACTATCAATGATTCTGTTATTTCCTTAGATGAACTGCGCACCACGCATACTTCAACATTCCCACGATTGTTTGGATAAGAGATATGCGCGATCAAGGGGTCCTAGAAGAAGTGAAAAGCACACTCGCGCTTTTAACTGCCAAGGCTCCTGGTCGTGCAATTGAAGTTCGCGTGCCCCCTTATGCTGCGGTGCAATGTGGCGATGGACCAACACATACCCGTGGGACCCCAGCAAATGTCATTGAAATGAGCGCCCTGACATGGTTAGCGTTGGCTAAAGGTGAAATCATTTGGGCAGATGCGCTTAATAATGGCGACATTATTGCTTCAGGGGTTCGAGCAGATCTTTCAGAGTATTTACCGCTTAGGATTCAATCATGAGACGCCCAGATGGACTACTTAACCACAATGTCTTGGGTGAAGATAAAGGACCACAAGATGCTTGTGGTGTCTTTGGTGTGTGGGCACCTGGAGAAGAAGTTGCAAAATTAACTTTCTACGGACTTTATGCACTTCAACACCGCGGTACTGAATCTGCAGGAATTGCAACTAGTGATGGAAGCAGAATCCTTGTTTATAAAGATATGGGATTAGTTTCTCAAGTCTTTACTGAAAGTGATTTAGCAACTCTTCCTGGAAATTTAGCAATTGGTCACTGCCGATACAGCACCACAGGATCAAGCACCTGGGTGAATGCACAGCCGACTCTGCGCCCAACTAAGTACGGCACACTGGCTTTAGCTCACAATGGAAACCTCACCAACACCGGCGACTTAGCTGAGTTAGTACAAAAACTTGAGCCAAGCAATGCTCGTGAGGGCGGAGCAACAACAGATACTGAAATTATGACTGCGCTTATCTCACTGCAAAATGAAAAAAATGTTGAAGCAAGTGCGATGTCAGTTCTTCCACAACTAGAAGGTGCTTTCTCACTGGTCTTTATGGACGAACACACCTTATATGCCGCCCGTGATCGCCATGGTGTTCGCCCACTAGTACTAGGTAAGTTAGAAAACGGCTGGGTAGTCGCATCAGAATCTGCAGCCTTAGATATTGTCGGTGCAGCTTTTGTTCGAGAAATTGAACCAGGAGAGTTTGTTGCAATTGATGCAACTGGA
The DNA here is from genome assembly GCA_947487595.1 of Actinomycetota bacterium. Taxonomy (GTDB): domain Bacteria; phylum Actinomycetota; class Actinomycetes; order Nanopelagicales; family Nanopelagicaceae; genus Planktophila. The sequence continues at coordinate 3,131 of CANKXJ010000026.1, read as the reverse complement.
GTTCGTTCAGAGCGATGGGCACCGGCTGAACCTAAGGGTTGCCTATTTGAATATGTATATTTGGCTCGACCTGACACAACAATTGCGGGTCAAGGAATTCATGCAACCCGTGTTCGCATTGGTGAGCGCTTAGCAAAAGAGGCACCAGTTGAGGCAGATCTAGTTGTTCCAGTTCCTGAATCAGGAACACCTGCTGCTATTGGTTATGCAAAAGGCTCTGGAATCCCATTTGGCATAGGTCTAGTTAAGAACTCATATGTTGGTCGCACATTTATCCAGCCCTCACAAACAATTCGCCAACTAGGTATTCGCTTAAAACTTAACCCACTTCGAGAAATCATTGAGGGCAAGCGCATTGTGGTTGTCGATGACTCGATTGTTCGTGGAAACACACAAAGAGCCATTGTTCGCATGTTGCGCGAAGCTGGAGCCCGTGAGATCCACGTGCGCATCTCCTCGCCGCCAGTTAAATGGCCGTGTTTCTATGGAATCGATTTTGCTACTCGTGCTGAATTAGTTGCCAGTGGGTTAGAGGTTGAAGAGATTCGCCGTTCAATTGGCGCAGACTCCCTGGGCTATGTCTCTCTTGAAGGTTTAATTGAATCCACCCAAATCGATGAAAATAAGCTATGCGGGGCATGCTTTACGGGTCAATACCCAATCCGCATTCCTGCCGATATGTCTGAAGGCAAGATGCGTCTTGAAATCACAGAAGTACATGGTCATTAAATGAGTACGTATAAAGATGCTGGCGTTGATATCGATGCAGGAGATCGCGCAGTTGAATTAATGAAAGCATCGATTGCCAAAGCATCTCGTCCAGAAGTAATGGGTGGTATAGGGGGCTTTGCTGGTTTATTTGATGCAAGTGCACTCAAGAATATGAAAAAGCCTTTGCTTGCAACGTCAACCGATGGCGTGGGAACTAAGACTGAAATAGCACGGGCTATTGGTAAGTACGATACCATCGGTGAAGATCTTGTTGCAATGGTTGTTGATGATTTAGTTGTGTGTGGGGCAGAGCCTCTATTTATGACTGACTACATTGCAGTTGGAAAAGTTATTCCAGAGAGAATTGCTGAGATTGTCTCTGGAATTGCACGTGGTTGTGAAAAAGCAGGAACGGCTTTAATTGGGGGAGAAACTGCTGAACACCCTGGGCTACTAGCAGATGATGAATTTGATATTGCAGGGGCTGCAACAGGTGTTGTTGATGCAGATTTTCAACTTGGTGCACATCTTGTTAAAAAAGGTGATGTTTTAATTGCAATGCCATCTAGTGGTTTTCACGCTAATGGCTTTTCATTGGTGCGACACATTATTAAAACTGCCAAGCTCTCACTTGATGCCCACGTCAGTGAATACGGTAAAACTTCTGGGGAAGTCTTTTTAACACCAACTGAAATCTATGCGCTGGATTGTTTGGCACTCATTAGATCAATGCAGGGAAAGTTGCGTGGGTTTTCACATATTACCGGCGGTGGAATTGCAGAAAATACTGCACGCGTTATTCCAGATCACTTGTGTGCAATTTATGATCGCTCCACATGGTCGATTCCAGTTGAGATGGAGTACTTATCTAAAGTTGGTGGAGTGCCACAGGCCGATATGGAGCGAACATGGAACTGCGGCATTGGGATGAGCGCGATAGTCTCGCCTGATTGCGCCGATATAGCCCTTCGTTCCTTGGCTGCTCGGGGGATGAAAGCATGGGTCGCAGGCGTAGTAGAGGAGCGGAAGCCCTCCCAATCACGCTCAACTTTGGAAGGCACCTACAGAGCGCGATAACCTACGTCTCTGAATAACACGTACTTAGTGAAGGAGCTCGCATATGGGTCGCGGCCGAGCCAAAGCAAAACAGACCAAAGTTGCACGTGATTTGAAATATAACTCACAAGATATGGATTTAGATCGTCTTACGAAAGAACTTCATGGCGACGTTGAACCTTCACGTAATCGGGATGATGATGATCCCTTTGCCGAAGGCAATTACATTCCACGTGCGTGAGACCTACACCGTACGTAGCTTCACTGAGAGTTTACGAGCCTCTTTCTGCATTTGAACCTGCCGACCGTTTGCGTTGGCAGTCAATTGATATCAGTGAACAGAGTTATGCCAATGAAGAAGCCTTTGCTCTGCATCGCACCGTAGTTCCTGAACCACCTGCTGGTCGTCCTGATGGTGTTCATATTTTAGATATTGATGGCGAACGCTACATCGCACCGTGGTCAACAGCGACTCGTTGTTGGGCAGCGCTAGATAACTTTAAAGATTCACTACCAAGTAGCGTCGTTCCATATTTTGTTTCACCTGCAATGGAAGATGTCATTACTGCAGGAGTAGACTTACTAGAAGATAAAGTTCCACATATTTTAAATGAGACGTGGGTTATCCCACCTCGTTGGTTCCTCTTGTTTATGCCAGAGGAGCGAACTCGTGGAGAGAATAAGGATGGACTATTTACGACAGCGTGTGCCACTATTGCAAATGCAAAAGCCCGCGCAGAAGTTGCACACACCACAGTTGTTAATGCTTTTGGGGAAGGCCCTGTCGAACAGGATCTAGAAAACTTGCTGGCTTGGTTAGAAATGTTTCACCCAAAGTCATATGTTGAATTAGATTACGGCGGACTGGCGCAGTATTTAAACAAAGCGCTTCGCGATAATAATGAAGATGGTTTACTCTCCGACACATCTATTGAAGATGTCCTGCAATCTCTCTCTGGCCTTGCTGCAGCCGATGGATCATTGGCGGGTCAGGGATATGAGCGATTGATGTCGCGCTGGCGCAGGGTTCAAGCCCTTGAATCAGCCAATTAATTTAGCTTTTACGTATTGCATCCAAGCGCCTTAATCGGAATACTTCACCACAATACGGAGCAATTCGGACACCGTTGACTAGGTATCAAGGAGATGAACATGGCTCGTTTGCCTGATGCTGAAGTTCTATTAACTCCTAAAGAGGTCGCTGCCCGTTTTCACGTTAATCCAAAGACTGTGACTCGGTGGGCTAAGGCCGGCAAGTTAACAGCAATTCGCACCCTTGGTGGGCATCGTCGATACCGTGAATCTGAAGTTCTTGAGCGTCTGCGTGAGTACAAAGAGAGTTCAAGTTAACTAGTTAGGTGGTC
>CANKXJ010000025.1 GCA_947487595.1 Actinomycetota bacterium | reverse complement strand
CAAGCTTCTACTAGAGGAACCACAAATGATGCACCTGAGCCCGCTAGATCAACAGCGTGTGCTGGTTGCGCAGATGAAACTGCGATTACTGCGGCAATAGCAAGTGCCTTTGCCTTAATTGAAAACTTCATTTAATACCTTTCGTAGGAGGGTAAGAGGATTACGAAAGGCAAACTACTGAGGCCAAGTTAATCTAAGGCAAGGTGTAGGTGAACAAAAGCCTTACCTTAAGTGAACAACAGGTGTCAGCCGAAGCGGCCTGTTACGTAATCCTCGGTGCGCTTATCACTTGGATTAGAGAAGATTTTGCTCGTAGGTGCGGTCTCAACCATGACTCCCGGGCCACCGTCAGATAAGAAGAAGGCTGTGTAATCGGCAACGCGAGCGGCCTGTTGCATATTGTGAGTAACAATGACGATAGTCATCGATTTAGCCAGCTCTGAGATTGTCTGTTCAATTCTAAATGTAGATCCTGGGTCAAGGGCCGAGCATGGCTCATCCATCAAAAGAACTTGTGGTTCAACGGCCAAAGCGCGTGCAATACATAGACGTTGTTGCTGTCCACCAGAGAGTGCGCCTCCGTGCTCGCCAAGGCGATCTTTAACCTCATTCCACAGACCTGCACGTTGCAGACAAGACTCGAGAAGTTCATCTGTGTTGCTTTTCTTTATCTGAGCAAGCTTGAGTCCAGATAAAACATTTTCTCCAATAGTCATTGAAGGGAAAGGGTTTGGCTTCTGAAAAACCATTCCAACACGAAGACGGATCTTTGTAACATCTGTTCCAGGGGCGTAAATATCTTGCCCGTCAAGTAGAACTTCACCAGCAAGTGCTGCTGTTGGAATGAATTCATGCATGCGGTTAAGGGTTCGCAAATATGTTGATTTTCCACAGCCTGAAGGTCCGATTAACGCGGTAACAGTACCGGCGGCAAAGTCCAATGAAACATCTGAGAGCACATGCTTAGTACCAAACCACGCGTGAACTCCCCGTGTCTCAAGGCCTGTACCAAGAAGGTTTGTCCCAGGGACTCGCTGCTCACGGTTGCCTGCAACTGATGCAAGTGATGATGGCGTCGTTGTCTGCATTTTTTTCTCCATATTGTTATCGTTGTTTGAACTCTCTGTCACTGTCATCTCACACTGCCCTTCTACCGCTTAAGTACCGGGCAAGTCCGAAGAGAACCATAATCAGGATGAGCAAGATCAGCATTCCGCCCCACGCTCTTGCGTATGCCTCCTCTGTTCCACCCGTAAGAAAAGCTTTCCAAATATAAAACGGCAGCGAGCCCATAGGCCCTGACATTGGATTGAAGTTAAGTGCATCTGCGCCGCCTGATACAAGAAGAATGGGAGCTGTTTCCCCGATGATGCGGGCAATTCCAAGGATTACCGCAGTAACCAATCCGCTCTTAGCAGCAGGAACTACCACACCAGAAACTGTGCGCCACTGGGTGGCTCCCAGTGCTACACCAGCTTCTCGAAGCTCATTTGGAATTAAAAGAAGCATCTCTTCAGCTGTTCTTGCAATAGTTGGAATCATCAAGATACTCAAGGCCAATGAGCCCATTAATCCATTTAACTCCTGCGTCACAGGAATAACTAAAATCGAAAGAATAAATAGGCCAGCAACGATTGATGGAACACCGCTCATTGCTTGAACAAGGAACTTAATGGGGCGAGCTAAGCTTCCACGAATCTCGGTTAAGTAAAGTGCGGTTAAAAGGCCAATTGGGAAACTAACGATGAGCGCGCCGCCCACCATAATGATGGTTCCCACTAATGCATGTAAAAGTCCACCTGCCTGAACTGGATCATTAACAGAGGCCTGTGTCATGTCATTGGTAAACATTCCAAAGTGGATTCCCTTGTAACCCTTGAGCACCACAGTTGAAACGATGCTCACAATTGGAATCAAGGTGATGGTCATCGCAAGAAGTGCAAAGCTGCTCAGCAGAGAATCCTTTGCAGCTGCTAAATCACGAAGCTGCAGTTGTTGTGCAAAAATCACAAGGCTTGCAAAGAAAAAGTATGCGGCGGCAAAACCCAGCTTGCCGCTGAGCCCGGTAAGTTCTATAGCCGCCCCTGCGAGCAAGCCGGCTAGAACTAATAGGGAGGCGGTAGCCATTCGCTGTGCCTTTGATGTGCCCCAAGGCATTTGCGGTTTCGGAATAGTGGATTGAGTCATCGTCCTTTTTTCCCAAACTTATTGATGAGCACATCAGAAATAGCATTAACTGTCAAAGTAAGAAGGAACAAAACAAGGCCTGCTGCCATGAGTGCATTAACTTCTTCTGGACCAGCTTCGCCAAATTTAAGAAGAATAAGTGAAGCAACGTTTCCTCCGGCACCGAAAAGAACCTGCCAGTTGACCTGATAAACAACGTTGAGAACGGTATAAACCGCAACTGTTTCACCCATCGCACGGCCAAGTCCAAGCATCGCTCCACCCACTACGCCACCACGCCCATAAGGGATTACCACTGCGCGAATCATTGCAAGTTTTGATGCACCTAATGCATAAGCAGCTTGCACACGATCTAATGGTGTTTGATCAAAGATCTCTCGAGAAATCGCTGTAACGATTGGAATAATCATGATGGCAAGAACTAGCCCGGCAATAAATGGTGAGCGCTCAAAAATTGGCGCAGGAACATCAAAGATTGGAATAAAACCCAGATACTTATTGAGAAGTTTTGCCCAATACTCCGCGCTACCCATCAAAACGATGAAGCCCCAAAAACCAAAGAGAAGTGATGGAAAGGCTGCCATGAGATCGATTAAAGAAATGAGCAGCTTCTTCACCGGTCCACGTGCATAGAAGGTCAAATACAAAGCACTCAGGACTGCGATAGGAACTCCAACAATGACGGCAATGAAAGCTGATAAGAATGTTCCAATAAGCATTGCACCAAGTCCAAAGGTACTTTCAGCAACTTTGCCCTCGGCATCTTGCAATACTTCCCACTTAGATTCGGTTATGAAAGTAAATTTCTCAACCCGCAAAACACTTATTCCTTTTAGGGATAAGAACAATGCAATCAACCCAAGGATGACCAAAGATGTCATTCCACCAATGGTGACAACTGCGCGGAAAATTTGATCTGAGCGACGTGGCTTGGTGGTGATTTCCCGAGGGGCAGGGATCTCGGCCGACCTGTTTTCAAGCAATGTCATGGTCGGAATCCTGTCTCTATTCAGGATTCTTTACATAGACCAAAGATGTCTAGAAGGTTAACAAAAGGTGAAATGAGCCCTTTCCCCCTAGGGTTGGGCATATGGCCAACGAGCAAGCAAACTTGATCTGGATCGACTGCGAAATGACCGGACTCTCCCTCGAAAAAGACGTCCTGGTCGAAATCGCCGTCCTAGTCACCGACTCACAACTCAACGTCATCGGAGATGGTGTTGATGTCGTCATAAAGGCGAGCGCTGCGCAGTTGGCCGAAATGAATGAGTTTGTAACACAGATGCACACCACCTCCGGATTAATCACCGAAATCCCTAATGGAGTTTGCGTATCAGAGGCCGAAAATGTAATTATCAAATATCTAGAGAGTGCAAACACTCTGCCTGGAAAATCACCATTGGCCGGTAACTCCGTCTCAGTTGATCGCTCCTTTATTGCTCGCGACATGCCACGTCTTAATGACTACCTGCACTATCGCACCATCGATGTCTCATCCATTAAAGAGTTGGCAAGGCGCTGGTATCCTAAGGCCTACTTCAACGCTCCGGCAAAGACGGGCAACCACCGTGCACTGGGTGATATTCAAGATTCAATTGCAGAATTGGCGTATTACCGCAGCGCAGTATTTGTTCCAGGTGAAGAGCAGTAACAGGTAGACTTAGTCACTCATGGTGGACGTAGCTCAGCTGGTAGAGCACCCGGTTGTGGTCCGGGATGTCGCGGGTTCGAGCCCCGTCGTTCACCCCAAGTTTTACTTCAATCTAACTAGAGAGCTGGGCAAAAAATGATCTTTGATGTCATTATTGAAATCCCAGCAGGCAGCCGTAATAAATACGAAGTTGATCACTTAACCGGAGAGATTCGCTTAGATCGCATGCTCTTCACATCCACTCGTTATCCCTATGACTACGGCTTTGTGAAAAACACTCTTTCCCTTGATGGTGACCCACTTGATGCTCTAGTAATGCTCGATGAACCAACATTTCCAGGCTGCGTAGTTTCCTGCAGAGCTATCGGCATGTTTAACATGAGCGATGAGGCTGGCGGAGATGACAAATTACTCTGTGTTGCAGCAGGAGATATTCGTAAAGCATCCTTGCAAGATATAGTGGATGTTCCAGAGTTTGAACTCTCTGAAATCCAACACTTCTTTGAAGTCTATAAAGCACTAGAACCAGGCAAGAGTGTTACTGGTGGTAACTGGGTTAATGCCATTGAAGCCCAAGCAGAGATTGAACGATCCCGCGAGCGCTTACTAAAAACTGGTCACTAAGTTAATTACTTGGCACAACTTGTTTTGGGCACGTTGCAATAATCTTCACAATCGCCGCCTTTTCAGGGGCCGTTAACCACAAACCATATTTAGCTTTTACTGCCACTTGCCTAGCAACGTAGGCACATCGATAACTCTTCTTAGGTGGCAACCACGTTGCTGCATCCCCATCGCCTTTTTGTGAATTTAAAACACCTTTTACTGCCAAAAGATTGAGTGGATCATTTGCAAAAGCAGTGCGCTTTTCAAGAGTTAATTTGAAAGCTCCTGTTTGCCAGGCATTTGAAAGTGCCACCACGTGATCTATCTGCACGGCGTTGCTTGTGCCAACCCCTCGAACAAAATCAATACTTTCCCCTGAAAATGGATCAGGCAAGATTCCACTCAGAATCGTGCAGCGATCTTTATAGACCACATCAATGAGATCTCTTTTCAAAATATCGTTGCGGGTGTCACAGCTATTTCCATCCACATCTTTCCAAGCAGTGCCGAATTGCTCTCTTGCATATCCAGTCTTTGGAGCACGGCCCTTCACAGCCATCGTTGCAATCACATCTGAAACTGTTGGGGTTGCAGCGCTAGAGGATTCTGGAATCCCTGCAAGAAAGAGCGTTAGGACTAGGGCAATCCTTATTTCCCAGTGACTCATAAGAGCATTTTGGCGGTGTCGGGGATGTGCAGCAAGGCCGCTCTTGCTGATAGGTTTCCACCTGCATTCAAGCGTTTCCGGCGCCTGTGTGCATCGGGTGGTTAGCTCAGTTGGTAGAGCAGGTGACTCTTAATCACCGGGTCGGGGGTTCGAGTCCCTCACCACCCACTTATGTAAGTGAATCCGAGTTCTATGTCCAAAGCTTTAACTCAGTGGACCAGAATCTTGTCAAAAAGAGGCTTAACTCGATTCAGAGTATGAATCGGTGAAACATTAGAAAGTACATAAATTCCATAACCGATAAGTGCGGCCCACGGAGAATATAGAGAAACTGATACCAACAATGCTCCCAAGAGCGCAGTTGCTCCCATAAAAATTGGCGTGGCTTTTCGCATCAATTCGGCAGGAACAGGAAGTTCACTTGTGTAAGAAACTGGGAACTTGAACTTAACAAATGCAGCCAAGATCATTGTTGTCCAATAGTTCCCGAACAAGCAGATTCCGAAATAGAAAACTCCCCATTTACGGTTCGGAGTATCAAGATTGTGCGCAAGCAGTGCGACACCAAATGGCATCAATGCAACCCATGCCATGCTCAATCCATGCTGCCAAACTATCCACGCGTTTGTGCCCTCTGTGTATTGACTACCAGCGTGATACTGATACCAAGTTGAAAAGAGAACGACAAAGCCGAGTATGTATGCAAAGAACGTAGGCCAATGTTCAATTATCGCGGTATTCAAATTTTCGCTCTTACTAATTTCTGGAACCATTTCGACCACATTTAGGCCAAGAAGTGTTAATGCAATAGAAAAGACACCATCACTTAATGTATCGATAAAATTATGACTGATATCTTTGAATTTCTTCTCCATGTTGCTATCCCATCCAATTAGATTGGGAGTAAAATAACTGGAAGCTTTCAGAAGTGCAAGACCCGCCCATTGTGTATCACCCACAGTGCACAGCATCATCGTTGTAGATGATGAGCCGACTTATTCGTGGTGGAACTCCTCGCCACGCCCTTTTTTGAATTGATTCTTCTTAAATCTCTGACTCTGTACCGCCCGGCGAATATTTCTCACAACTGTCCTAAAGAAGCTCGTCACACGAGTGATCCTCTCAGTTCAAAGGCTCGCGCTACCCGTTCGACTGAAACGATAAAGGCGGCGGTCCGTAAATCTACTGAATATTTCTTCGATACTTTATGAACATTTCCGAAGGCTTTTTCCATGCGAGTATCTAATTCACGTCGGAACTTGTCGATAGGCCAGCTGAACTCTTGGATATTTTGAGTCCATTCAAAGTAGGAGCCCATGACTCCTCCTGAATTGGCAAGAATATCCGGAACGATGACAACACCCTGTGTGCGAAGCTCACGATCTGCTGCGATAGTTATGGGCTGATTTGCACCTTCAATAATGAAGTCAGCATTTATGCGGGCGCAATTTGTTTCATTTATTACAGCGCCAAGGGCTGCAGGAATTAAGACATCGCAATTTATTTCCAATACCTCTGAAGCACCTATTCTCTCCTCGGCTTGTACGCTCTCCAATGTTTTGTGCATAAAAATTGAAGTTATGTCGATACCCTTTTTATCTACAACCCCACCAGAAACATCAGAGATTGCAATAACTTTCATACCTAGCTCTTGACATACCAACGCTGCGTAGCGTCCAACATTTCCAAAGCCCTGAATTGCAACGGTTGCACCTTTAACTTTGACGTTATTCTTTTCCAACGTTGCTGCAGCAATCTGAGCAACTCCTCGCCCCGTGGCCTCTTCTCGCCCTGGGGCTCCAAAGAGCTCTACTGGTTTGCCAGTAACACAGGCAGGTTGAAAGCCCTCCAAGCGGTGAAACTCATCCATAAGCCAGGCCATAGTTTGTGAGTCAGTTCCCATATCGGGAGCGGGTATATCACGGTGATGGCCTAGGACGTGAACGAGAGAGCGAGTCCAGCGTCGAATAATTTCTTCTTTTTCGATCAGCGTAAGGAGAGATGCATCGACGGCAACTCCACCTTTTGCTCCTCCAAAGGGAACATCGATTAGAGCCGTCTTCCAAGTCATCAGTGATGCTAAAGCGCGGACCTCATCTAGATCTACATCTTGATGAAAACGGATGCCGCCTTTGCGTGGACCGCGAGCACTTGAATGCTGGACTCTGTACCCAGTGAGCACTTCCACATCATTGCCTTTTCGAAGTGGGATTGAAATCACCACTTCTCTTTCACAGCTGCTTAATGCAGCAATAACTCCTGACTTTAAGCCCAGGATTTCTCCAGCTTGATGTACTTTTTCATTAACTTCGGCAAAGGCCGACGAACCAGAATGAGTCATGGCGTAAAATTACATACAAAGGGATAGATGTAAAAGGTTGATTGTGTAGATTTTTGATGAATTACTGCTGAACAGCCTTACATATCAAAGTTCTTGCACAGTAAATAACTCTGATAGCAAGTGCTCAACTCGTTGTTTAATCTCATCGCGAATTATGCGCACAGAGTCAATACCCTGCCCTGCTGGATCATCTAGAACCCAATCCTCATATCGCTTGCCTGGATACACAGGGCAAGCATCTCCGCATCCCATTGTGATGACAGCATCTGCGGCACGAACAACTTCCTCAGTCAGTGGTTTTGGATATTCAAGAGAGATATCTATCCCGACTTCAGCCATTGCCTCGACAACTATGAGTGAAATACTCTCTTTAGGCGCTGAACCGGCAGAGCGGACTACTACTCGCTCGCCACCAAGATTGCTCATAAATCCAGCGGCCATCTGAGAGCGACCAGAGTTATGAATGCAAACGAATAAAACATCTTTGACATCTGAGCTCTCAGCCTGTTCAATCTTTAATAGAGCTTGAAGTCGATCCCTGGAAAATCGCTCAGCTAAAGAGGGTAGATAAATCTTTATCTCGCTGGATTTATCTAGAAGTGCATAGGATTCAAAAACATACTGTTCAATCGTCTCAAGGCTTAACTTGCCCCTAAAAACTAGGTGTTGCTTCTCGGCTAACTTCAATAATTGGCCTTTAACATCCTCTAGGACAACGAATCCCTCTAAATGAGCCTTGTTTGACACTAGTGCAGCCCCCCTTTTTCAATGCAAACGCTATAGCGCTACAAAAGCACTTATGGTGCTTAATTAGTGAACACTAAGTGAATTATTCACTAGCCATAAAGGCAGTCTAAGGGCGCCCCTCTAGCAGTGCATTACTGGAATTGAAACTAACGCTAGAACTCTTCTTCATCCAGCGGCGTTGGATCTGTAAAATTTGCCACTCTGCGCATCATGTGTCCATTAAGACCGCCAGCTGCCTTCATTTCAAATTTCATTCTGCGGTATTGATTATCGTTGGGATCAAGGCGGCTTTCAGAATCGCTATTTCTAGGTTTTTTAGAGAACACCCCTTGGATTTTCCTCATTAACCACATGGCGTTACTGCGGATTCTTCACTAAACAAAATGGATGACCTTCTGGGTCTAGATAAACTCTAAAGCTTGTTCCTGGTTGCACTTCATGCTTAGTGGCACCGATTGCCAAAATCTTGCTTTCACCAACATCTAGATCTTTCACATGGAAATCAAAGTGAAGTTGCTGCGGGACGGGGCCTTCTGGCCATGTGGGTGGGATGTAGTTGGCAACTTTTTGAAAGGCCATCATGCGCACACCGTTGTGGAATAGATCTACCCATTCATCCCCGGCATCTTCTATATCTCCAACATTCCATCCAGTCATCTCTGCATAAAAGCGGGCAAGAGATACTGGGTTGGCGCAATCAACGGCGGTGTAAACGTGGTGGGCGATAGACATGAGTGAAAGTGTAGAGCGCATTACCTAAGAGTTGGAATAACCTTGCGCCCATGACCATGAACTCACAGACCAAGGCCTTTCTTGAATACATCGCAGTCAATAACCCAATGCCGGCAGATGCAACGTTGGAAGAGCGCCGAGCAGATGCAGCTGATTACTTAAAGTATGCAGGTCCCCTCTCTGATGATGTTCACACTGAACACACCTACTTCACTTCTCCCACAGCAGATCTTCATGCAGTGATTTATCGTCCTAAAAACGTTAAGCCCAATGCACCCGCTCTCGTTTATTTCCATGGTGGTGGTTGGGTCTTTAGTTGGACGCTTCGCTATGCCCCGCAGATGACCAATATCGCAGCAGAGACTGGCTTTGTAGTAATTGGAATTAACTATCAAAAAGCACCAGAGCATCCATTCCCAACACCTTTTGATGATTGTTATGCAGGTCTGCTCTGGGTTGCAAAGAATGCTGCGCGCTTTGGAATTGATCCAACAAAGATTGGCGTGGGAGGCGATAGTGCTGGAGGCAATTTAGCTGCAGCCGTTGCACTCAAAGCCGCTGACACAGGCGATGTCAAACTTGCTTATCAAATGCTTATCTATCCATGCCTTGATACAGACTTTGAAGCTCCGTCTTATCTTGCTCATGAAACTGGTTTTGGTTTAGAAAAAGTTGGAATGCAGTGGTGTTGGGGGCTCTATGTGCCAGAGGCTCACATGAATAACAAATACGCCATTCCTGCTCGGGCAACAACATTTAAAAATGTTGCACCAGCCATCATTGGCTTAGCAGAGCATGATGTTTTGCGCGATGATGGTGCTAACTACGCAGTCGCCCTAGAACAGGCTGGCGTTCGAGTTACTTTGAAGGAATATCCTGGGACTATTCATGGATTCTTTGGTCATGGTTTTATGGTTGATGATGCATAC
>CANKXJ010000024.1 GCA_947487595.1 Actinomycetota bacterium | reverse complement strand
ACTCTGTTGCCGCACGTATGTATGCCACTAACTGTTGGGTCATAGCCCCAAAGGCTGGCAGCGAGTGCGTTGTTATCGATCCAGGTATGCCCGATGTTTCAGCGATGTTGGATGAAATTCTAAAAAGACACTCACTCAAGCCTGTTGCTGTGATTGCCACTCATGGCCATCTCGACCACACCTTCTCTATTCAACCTATTGCAGATGGATATTCAATCCCTGCCTATATTCACTCACTTGATCGCATTGCTCTTTCGCACCCAGAGCGATATTTGAGCCCAGAATTTGCAGCGACATTATCGGCTATGGACTTTGTTGAACCTGGGGATGTAAGAGAATTGCGCAATGAGGAAGTTGTGGAGCTGTTAGGCATGAAATTTAAAGCCATCCACGCCCCTGGTCACACACCAGGCTCTTTGGTTTTTGTAGTCGATGATGAACTATTAGTCAGCGGCGATGTGCTCTTTGCTGGTTCGATAGGTCGCACTGATCTACCCGGCGGCTCAGCGGAGGCGATGGAGCAAACTTTGCGAAAAAAAATTATGCCAATGGCAGATCACTTAAGAGTCCTACCTGGCCACTATGGCGATAGCACCTTGGGTGCGGAGAAGAAGAGCAATCCTTATTTAACTGCTCTTAAAGGGCGCTACTAATGGCCGGGCAAAAGATTCAAGCACCTAAAGGCGTCAGTGAGTATGTTCCACCGCGCTCTGCAGCTTTTGAGTTTGTGCGTGAATGTTTAATTGAGCCAGCACGTAAAGCGGGTTATCAATTAATTGAACTTCCAGTCTTTGAAGATACAGAACTTTTTACTCGCGGTGTTGGCGAATCAACTGATGTTGTTTCAAAAGAGATGTATACATTCCAAGATCGTGGAGATCGCTCCATCACGTTGCGTCCAGAGGGAACTGCAGGCGTGATGCGCGCAGTTATTGAACATGGATTAGATCGCGGTCAACTACCAGCCAAACTTTGGTATTCAGGCCAGTTCTTTCGAGCAGAGCGTCCACAAGCTGGGCGATATCGCCAGTTCTATCAAGTGGGTATTGAAGCAATTGGATTAGATGATGCAGCTATTGATGCTGAAGTAATTGCCATCGCAGATGCTGGTTTCAAAGCTATTGGTCTCAGCAAATATCGTTTAGAGATAACCTCATTAGGAGATGCACAATCACGAGCTGACCACCGAGTTGATTTAGTGAAATTTATTGCGGGGATGAAATTGGATGAGGCAACCAGTGCGCGGGCAGCCCTCAATCCGCTGCGATTATTTGATGACAAGCGTCCTGAGATAAAAGATGCCATGGCCAAAGCACCTTTGCTTATTGATTATTTGAATGAGAGTTCGCGGTCACACTTTGAGCAAGTCACGAGATATCTTGATGTCTTAGGTATTGCCTACATACTCAATCCACACATGGTGCGTGGCCTGGATTACTACACCGGAACGACTTTCGAATTTGTCCACGAACTTCTAGGTGCCCAATCTGGAATAGGTGGAGGAGGCCGCTATGACGGTCTTATGGCAGAGCTCGGCGGGCAGTCACTATCTGGAATTGGATTTGGATTAGGTGTTGATAGAGCCTTGCTTGCTGCAGAGGCCGAGGGCGTAATTAATGAAAATTCTTTTGTATCAGATTTATTCATCATTCCACTGGGTGATGCAGCAAAAGAGATGGCTATGAAAATCGCTGGTGAACTGCGAGCTGTGGGAAAGAGTGTTGAAATTGCTTTCGGAGATCGGGCCTTGAAGGGTGCTATGAAAGGCGCGGATAAAAGCGGTGCGCGCTACGTCATCGTTTTGGGAGATTCAGAGATTTCTAGCGCAACGGTGGAGCTAAAAGAGATGAAAACTGGCGCCACTTCATCGGTTAAGATTGCCTCATTAATCAAGGCAATTTAACTATAGGGATGTAGAACGCAACCATGTTAAGAACTCATGACGCAGGCTCATTGCGCAAATCCCATGCCGGAACCACCGTTACTTTGGCCGGCTGGGTTTCCAGGCGTCGCGATCATGGTGGTGTTGCTTTTATCGATCTACGCGATTCTTCAGGTTCTGTTCAAGTAGTTATTCGAGATGAAGAGATTGCTGGATCCTTGCGTGCTGAATGGTGCTTGCTCATCACTGGTGAAGTCTTAGCTAGACCTGCTGGAAATGAAAATACAAATATTCCGACCGGTGAAATTGAAATTATGGGTGACACCGTTGTTGTTTTGAGTGAATCTGCGGCGTTGCCCTTTCCAGTTGATTCAGGAAATGATTCAGATATCAGCGAAGAAGTGCGCTTGAAATATCGTTATTTAGATTTGCGCCGTGAAAAGCCAGCTGCAAATCTTCGTCTGCGTTCTAAGGTCACTTCAGTTATCCGTAGAGTGATGGAAGATGAAGCTTTTCTTGAGATTGAAACGCCGTATTTAACCCGTTCGACACCAGAAGGTGCCCGTGACTTCTTAGTTCCAGTGCGTCTGCAGCCAGGTAGTTGGTATGCATTGCCTCAATCACCACAGCTCTTTAAGCAGTTGTTGATGGTGGCTGGAATGGAAAAGTACTACCAAATCGCACGTTGTTTTCGTGATGAGGACTTTAGAGCCGATCGCCAGCCAGAGTTCACACAACTCGATATTGAAATGTCATTTATTGATCAAGAGGATATCCTGGCTGTTGCTGAAAAGATTGTGGCAAAGATTTGGAAAGAAGCGGTTGGTTACACACTTCCACTTCCATTACAGCGCATGACTTATGCCGATGCAATGTCTCGTTATGGTTCAGATAAGCCAGACCTTCGTTTTGGCTATGAACTTACTGAACACACTGCATATTTCGCACAAACAACTTTTAGAGTTTTCCAAGCTCCTTATGTTGGAAGCGTTGTTATGCCGGGGGGAGCAGCCTCACCTCGGCGCGAACTAGATGCCTGGCAAGATTGGGCTAAGGCGCGCGGTGCTAAGGGTCTTGCATACATCTTGGTAAATGAAGATGGAACTTTAGGCGGACCGGTTGCTAAGAATCTTTCAGAACAAGAATCTGCAGGAATTGCAGCAGCGGCTGGAGCAAAGCTCGGAGATGCAATCTTCTTTGCTGCAGGTGAGCGCACTGCATCGTTGAATTTGCTAGGTGCGGTTCGTTTAGAGGTTGGTAAGCGTTGCAATTTAATTCCAGCAGATAAGTGGGAGTTCCTGTGGGTTGTTGATGCACCTATGTTCGAGCCTACTGATAATGGTGGCTGGACTGCCGTTCACCACCCATTTACTGGACCTAAGCCAGAGTTTGCAAAGACATTTGCTAAGGATCCAGCATCAGCTCTTGCCTATGCCTATGACATTGTTTTAAATGGTACTGAATTAGGTGGTGGATCAATACGTATCCATGATCGCCAAATACAAAAAGATGTCTTCAGCGTTATTGGTTTAAGTGATGAAGAAGCACAAAGCAAATTTGGTTTCTTATTAGAAGCCTTCAACTACGGACCACCTCCGCATGGAGGAATTGCATTGGGTCTTGATCGCGTGTGTGCTTTGCTCACCGGTTCAGATTCGATCCGTGAAGTTATTGCTTTTCCAAAGACTGCAAGCGGTGGAGACCCATTAACTGGTGCTCCAACTCCTATTACTACGGCGCAACGCAAGGAGAGCGGTATTGATGGCGCCCCTAAAGCAGCGCCTCAGGTAGGCTAATAACATGGGTCCAGGTGGAATTGCAACAATAATCGCAAGTTGTGCGCTGATGGTTATCGCCATCGCAGTTGCCTACGTGATTATTCGTTTAGGTCGTTTTATCGATGAGGCTAAAGCTTCTCTCAAAGTAATCACTGATGAAACTGCACCGTTAATTGATGAAGTACATACCACTGTAACTCTGGTCAACGGGCCGCTTAAGAGTATTAATAGGATTACTAAAAATGCTGAAGATCTCTCTGACAAAGTAAATGAAGCCACCACCTCATTCATTAACAAAAATGGCTCAGCCGTTAAAGTGGCTGGAGCTTTACTTTCTGCTGCATCTAAGAAGAAATCTCGATCTAAGAAGAAGGCTGAGTGATCCCCACAAGTGGAATCCGCCGAGATCCGTTCGCGCTGGCTGCGCTTCTTTGAATCAGATAACCGTCAAGGCTTAACCCATACAGTCGTTCCTTCAGCATCTTTGATTGCTGATGATCCCAATCTTTTGCTTGTTAATGCAGGAATGGTTCCTTTTAAGCCATATTTCCTGGGTGAGATTACTCCGCCATACAAACGCGCTACTTCGGTTCAAAAGTGTGTTCGAACATTAGATATAGATGAAGTGGGTAAGACAACGCGTCATGCTTCATTTTTCCAGATGTGCGGAAACTTCTCTTTTGGTGATTACTTCAAAGAGGGTGCGATCGCACTTGCGTGGGAGCTACTGACACGTCCCAGTAATGATGGTGGTTATGGTTTTGCAGAGGAGCGTTTATGGGTAACGGTTTATCTAGATGATGACGAAGCTGCAGATATTTGGCATACCAAGGTGGGTGTGCCAAAAGAGCGCATCCAACGTCGCGGTATGGAAGATAATTTTTGGTCGATGGGCGTTCCAGGACCATGTGGTCCGTGTTCTGAGATTTATTATGATCGCGGCCCTGCATATGGCGCAGAAGGTGGGCCGATCGCAGATGAAAGCCGTTATATGGAAGTGTGGAATCTGGTGTTCATGCAAAATGAGCGCGGAGTTGGTTCTGGCAAAAATGATTTTCCTATTCTTGGAGAACTTCCAGCAAAGAGTATTGATACTGGTTTAGGACTTGAGCGCATGGCCGCTCTATTGCAGGGTGTTGAGAACATTTACGAAATTGACACAACAATGCAGATTTTGACTAAGGCATCACAGCTAACAGGTGTTAAATACGGTTCTTCTGAAAAATCAGATGTTCCACTGCGCATCATTGCCGATCATGCTCGCACGTCAGCAAGGCTTATCGGTGATGGTGTAACACCTGGAAATGAAGGCCGTGGTTATGTTCTGCGTCGCATGATGCGTCGCACCATTCGTAATATGCGCCTACTTGGATCTATGGACCCGATTATGTCTGAACTCACCGTGGCAGCAATTGGTGCAATGGGTGCTCAGTATCCAGAGTTAGTTACTGATTCAAAGCGCATCCTTTCGGTCAGTGCTTCGGAAGAAGAAAGTTTCTTGCAAACTCTAAAGAGTGGAACACAGATTTTTGATGTGGCAAGTGCAGCGCTGAGGAAGAGCAAGAGCGCAGTTCTTCCTGGAGAAGATGCATTCAAACTCCATGACACATACGGTTTCCCCTTTGATTTAACTCTTGAAATGGCGCGTGAAGAGGGTCTAGAAGTAGATGAAGATGGCTTCCGCCGTTTAATGAAGGAACAAAAGGATCGCGCTAAAGCCGACTCTAAAGCTAAAAAGAGTGGTCATACAGATCTCTCCGTTTATCGCCAAGTGGCAGATAAGAATGGTAAATCAGAGTTCACTGGGTATTCACATCTAACAAGTGAAACCAAAGTAACTGCGGTTTTAGTTGATGGAAATCTAGTTGGCTCAGCTGGCGCAGATGAAGATGTTGAAATTGTTCTAGATCGAACTCCTTTCTATGCTGAAGGTGGTGGCCAGTTAGCAGATGGCGGAACGATAACTTTGGCCAATGGCGCCGTCGTTGAGATTGATGATGTGCAAACTCCTGTCCCAGGTGTATTTGTTCACCGTGGTCGTGTTCTCTCTGGATCACTTGAAAGTGGATCCAAGGGACAAGCAGCTATCGATGTTGAACGCCGGGATGCAATTTCTCGTGCTCACACCGCAACACATATGGTGCACAAAGCTTTTCGCGAACTATTGGGAGAAACTGCAACACAGGCCGGCTCTGAGAATTCACCAGGAAGATTCCGTTTTGATTTTCCGGCAACCGGTGCAGTTCCTGCATCAGTATTAAACGATGTTGAGTCACGTGTTAACACTTTACTGCTAGATAACCTTGAAGTAAGCGCAGAAGTGATGTCACAAGAGGCCGCTAAGAAGATTGGGGCAATGGCCCTGTTTGGTGAGAAGTATGGAGATCAAGTACGTGTTGTGAGCGTCGGTGACTGGGCCCGCGAACTCTGCGGTGGAACGCACGTATCTCGCTCTGGCCAATTAGGAGTAGTTAAACTTTTGAATGAATCATCAATTGGTGCCGGAGTACGCCGCGTTGAAGCTCTTGTGGGTGTTGATGCTTATAAGTTCTTAGCTCGCGAACATATCTTACTGAACTCTCTTACAGAAATTATCAAGGGTGCCCGTGTTGAAGAGCTTCCAGAGCGCATAAATGGATTGATTAACTCAATGAAAGAGATAGAAAAAGAGTTAAGTGTCTTGCGTTCTGCCCAAGCACTTTCACAGGTGGGAGAGATTGCCAAGAGTGCAAAGGTTATTAATGGAACAACGGTTATTACATCTGTTCTAGGTGATGGTATTTCTGGAGATGATTTGAGAAGGATTGCTTTGGATTTGCGTTCAAAGGCTGCAAACAGCGTTGTTGCACTTATCAGTGTTAATGATTCAAAGCCGGTATTGGTTGTGGCGGCCAGTGATGCTGCTCGTGCTGGTGGTGTTAAGGCGGGAGCGTTAGTAAAGATTGGTTCAACGGTATTAGGTGGAGGCGGAGGCGGCAAAGATGACTTCGCCCAAGGCGGAGGAACAGATGCGGCTAAATCAGTTGATGCATTAGCTGCAATTTCACAAGCCATCGTTGGATAATTACTCCATGCAAAGAGGTCGCCGAATCGCCTTTGATTATGGCGATGTCAGAATTGGCGTTGCAGTCTGTGATCCAGATGGGATATTAGCTACGCCACTCACAACATTGAAGGCTTCTGATAACAAACTTAAGTCTCAAATTGCTGGGATTTTTTCTGAATATGAACCTGTTCATATCTATGTCGGTAAACCCTCGCATATGGATGGACGAGAAAGCGAGTCAGCCGTTAAAGCGAATAATTTTGCGAAGATGTTGAAAGAGCTGACATCTTGTCCGGTGACACACATTGATGAGCGTTTAAGTACTGTTACTGCCACTCGCGGTATGCGGGATTCAGGTGTTAACAGCAAGGATGCACGCGCATCGATAGATCAAGCAGCTGCGGTTGAGATTCTTAACTTTGCTCTCGAAATTGAAAAGAACAAGGGATGAAGATATTCAATAACCCTCTTATCCGTGTGGTTGCGGCCTTTCTCTTCGTCGCCCTTCTCAGCCTCTCCATCCACACAGTTAGATCCAATGTTTCCTCTGCGCCTGATTTTCCAACAGCTAATTTAGGAGCTAATTCACTGGTTGTTGTTGTTGAAATTCCAGCGGGTGCTAGCGGATCAGTGGTGGGGCAAATACTTTATGAGAACAAGGTAACCAAATCCGCACTGGCTTACTTTCGAGCAGCTGTCGCAGATCCTCGTTCTGCCAAAGTTGCACCCGGTGCACATGAACTAAATGTGGGAATCTCTGCGCGTCAGGCGTTAGCTCAACTTCTTGACCCTGAACGTATACCGAATTTAGTCAAAGTTTTCGAAGGTGGTTGGAAGAGTGAAGTCATTGATTCTTTACTTAAGTATGGTTTCACAAAAATAGATATTGATACTGCCTTCAAGAAAGTCGTTTTGCCTGCCGGATTTTCGAATGCTGAAGGTTTACTTTTCCCAGCGCAGTATTCATTCCCTGCGGGTACAAGTGCATTAGAGGCTGTGCAATCAATGGTTGACCGATTCTCAGATGAAGAAACGGGACAAAGACTTTTAGCCGCAAAAGGAAAATACTCTCCAGCACAGCTGTTGACCATCGCATCATTAATACAAGCCGAGGGGGGCGCAGGGGATTTCTATAAAGTTTCTAGAGTTATCAGAAATCGCCTAGAAATCTCTATGCCTCTGCAGTTAGATGCCACGGTTCACTATGTGAAGAAGCTTCGTGGGGAAATCTTTTTGAGCACAAATTCCACCCTGATCAAGTCCCCCTATAACACCTATAGAAATTATGGTCTTCCACCAACACCGATCGGAAATCCAGGAAGTGATGCAATAGCTGCGGCATTAAAGCCTGCCGACGGGGATTGGCTGTATTTCATTACAGTTGCACCTGGAGACACACGTTTCACTCGCTCTCATGATGAATTTCTTACATGGAAAGCCCTCTTTGTGAAAAATAGAAAGGCAGGAGTATTCAAATGATTAAAGCTGCTGTCTTGGGGTCACCTATTTCTCACTCGTTGAGTCCATTGCTGCATAAAACCGCTTACGAACAGCTCGGTGTAAAAGGCAGTTATGAAGCTATAGAAGTCAATGCCGGCGAATTAGCTAAGTTCATGGATGGCAGAGATGAGAGTTGGACTGGGTTCTCATTAACTATGCCGCTGAAAGAAGAGGCCATTGAGTATGCCGATCACGTTGATGATTTGGCAAAGCGAATTAATAGTGCAAATACTTTGTACAAGGATGGGGGAGCGTGGCGCGCCAGTTCAACAGACGTTCTGGGTTTCTCTCACGCACTTAAATCTCACAAGGTTGAAATCAAAGGCCACGTTGTCATTCTTGGCGCTGGAGCAACAGCGCGTGCTGCTGCTGCAGCTTGCGATGGCGCAGCTGAGCATATAACTGTTATTAACCGTTCGCTTTCAAGAGTTGCAGGAATGTTAGATGCAGTTCTTGAGTCTGAGTTGAGTTTTCTTAATTGGGATGATCTCAGCGTTCTTTCTGATGCTGATTTAGTAATTAGCACAGCACCAGCCGGTGTTACAGATTCAATTGATTTACCTAAAAAACCCTCAGGTGCTTTTTTTGAAGCTCTCTATAAGCCTTGGCCAACACCCGCCTCAGCGCTATGGGCATCACGCGGTGGAACTGTAATTGATGGTTTAGACCTGTTGATTCATCAAGCGATTGCTCAGATATCGATTTTCTCAGGCGCAGCCTTTGATATTTCAGCGATGTATACCCAACTGCGCAGCGTGGGGTTAGCCGCTCTTAAGTAATCCACACTCTACATCTTCACTCGTTTCAAAAACTCTACTCTTCGTGAGTGCTCTATCTTCTCTTTGCGATTCCGATATCGATAGCGGATCTATCACAGCGTAAGATTCCAAATATCTATCTACAGATTTACGCCTACTACGTTGGAGCCTTCCTACTAGTCAACGGTTTGCCAAGTGCACAATTCATGCTCGTGGTCATCCTTACTCTAGGCCTCTTCTCCATTTTCGGAGTTGGAGTGGGCGACTGCAAGTTATTGGCTTTGATTGTTTTGATGGTAGAAATTTCCAATCTCCAAGAATTCGAGCAGCTTTTAATAGCGATACTTTTAACCTCTCTCATTGACATTATGCTCAGATGGGGATATTCCAAGGTTTTCCCTAGAACGATTGCCATGGCTCCAGCGATATTTCTGGGAACAAGCCTTTATTTGGCAACGGCCGGGAGCTAATTTCTGCAAGAATAGGCACATGCGTTGGTTAACTGCGGGTGAATCACATGGTCAAGCACTTACTGCCATCATCGAGGGAATCCCGGCTTCGGTAGAAATCACGACAGTAGATATCGATCGCCATCTTGAGCGACGCCGCCTTGGTTATGGGCGAGGGGCTCGACAAAATTTTGAAGCAGATAAGGTCACGATTCTTGGTGGAATCCGTTTAGGACTCACACAAGGTGGACCCATTGCAATCCAAGTTGGTAATTCGGAGTGGCCTAAATGGGAAAAAGTTATGTCAGCAGATCCTGTTGCCGAAGATGAAATCAAAGATTTAGCCCGTAATGCACCATTAACTCGGCCACGTCCTGGCCATGCCGATCTAGTTGGAATGCAAAAATATAATTTCAATGACGCACGACCAATTTTAGAACGAGCAAGCGCCCGTGAAACAGCCTCCCGAGTTGCACTTGGCGCAGTTGCACGCAGTTTCCTTGAACAAAGTGTTGGAATAACTATTTTGTCTCATGTTTTATCTATTGGAAAAGTACGTGTGAGCGATGATTATGAGCTGCCTGATGCAAAAGACATGGCAAGAATTGATAAGGATCTAGTTCGTTGCGCCGATGAAGTAACAAGTGCCTTAATGATCAAAGAGATCGAAGCCGCTCACGCAGATGGTGACACGTTAGGGGGAGTAGTAGAAGTTTTAGCATTCAATATGCCACCTGGTTTGGGTTCTTATGTTCATTCCGATCGCAGACTGGATGCTCGCTTAGCGGGAGCGTTGATGGGGATTCAAGCCATTAAAGGCGTTGAGGTTGGTGATGGCTTTGAAACTGCTACGCGCCGTGGATCAGTTGCACATGATGAGATTGAAAAGAATAAGCAGGGCAAGATTGTTCGCCGCACAGATCGAGCAGGGGGAACAGAGGGCGGTATGTCCAATGGCGAGGTCCTACGTGTTCGCGTAGCGATGAAGCCAATCTCTACAGTGCCCAAAGCTTTAGATACGATCGATGTTGCTACTGGAGAAAGTGCCAAGGCAATCAACCAGCGCTCTGATGTCTGCGCAGTGCCCGCAGCCGGAGTAGTTGC
>CANKXJ010000023.1 GCA_947487595.1 Actinomycetota bacterium | reverse complement strand
ATCTTCTGCGGCTGAAGAGATTCTTAAGCGCGCAAAGATTGACCCCACTCTTCGCGGTGAAGCTTTAGAGATCTCTTCTTTTTGTGCCATTGCTGCCGTTGCACCTGACATTTTCTAGCCAACACATTAAGGTCAAACCATGCCAATAAAAAACGTGACGGTTCGGGTACCGGCTAAGGTCAACCTGCAACTATCAGTTGGCCCACGTGAAGAAGATGGTTTTCACAATTTGGTTTCAGTTTTTCAAGCAATATCTATCTTTGATGAAGTAACGCTCTCCTTAGGACAACCAAAATCTGGCGTGAGTGTTTCCATTACTGGCGAACAAACCCATGGCGTGCCAGTAGGTGCTAATAACTTAGCTGCCCAAGCTGTGGCCCTGATGGCAGAAGAATATGACATTGAAATTGATGTACATATTGAGATTAAGAAATCCATTCCAGTTGCTGGTGGAATGGCTGGTGGTAGCGCAGATGCCGCAGCAACAATCGTTGCTATCGACTACTTGTATTCACTTGGTATGAGCCGGGAAGAAATGGCAGATATTGCCGCAAAACTTGGTAGTGATGTTCCCTTTATGTTAAATGGTGGAACTGCAATTGGTACTGGGCACGGAGATCAATTAACGTCAGCTCTTTCTCGCGGTACTTATCACTGGGTTCTTGCACTTTCTACACATGGATTATCAACACCTGCCGTGTATGCAGAGTGTGATCGCCTGCGAACTGGACTTGAAATAGTTGAACCACAAACTAATGAAGCACTCATGCAGGCATTGCTTGCAGCAGATGCACAATCAGTCGGTGCTCACCTTGTTAATGATTTACAACCAGCAGCATGTTCTTTACGTCCAGCACTTCGTCTTGTTTTAGATGTTGGCCAGGAGTATGGAGCCCTTGGAGCATTAGTCTCAGGATCAGGGCCAACCGTTGCTTTTCTCGTTGCCGATGAGGAAGCAGGGCTTGATTTAACTGTGGCCTTGACCTCAAGTGGAGTAGTGGGCAGCGTCGTTCGCGCATATGGCCCAGTGGCTGGGGCAAAAGTAATCTCGTAAAGAAGGTGCCATGTGGTCGCAACCATGCCCATGTATGAGGGAGAATACGTGTTCCGCCATTGTGTAGTGGCTAGCACATGGGCCTTTGAAGCCCAGGGTCCAGGATCGATACCTGGTGGCGGAGCCACCGATAGGATTCACTTGTGACCGTAGAAACCGTGATCGTTCTCGCAGCTGGCGAAGGCACACGGATGAAATCGGCTAAAGCCAAAGTTCTCCATAGCGTTGCAGGACGTTCCTTACTTGGACATGTCTTACATGCAGTCGATCACCTGAAAGCTAAGCACGTTCGCATCGTCGTGGGCTCTGGCCGTGAATTAGTTGAAGAACACATCTCTCACATTGCACCAAAAGCCTCAACTGTCTTTCAAGAGCGCCGTGGTGGCACAGGACATGCTGCGCAGTTAGCGCTCGCAGGCTTATCTCCTAAAGGCACAGTTTTAGTTCTAGCTGGTGACACACC
Source organism: Actinomycetota bacterium (assembly GCA_947487595.1). GTDB lineage: Bacteria > Actinomycetota > Actinomycetes > Nanopelagicales > Nanopelagicaceae > Planktophila. The sequence goes on along the minus strand of CANKXJ010000023.1, from coordinate 9,011 downwards.
CATGCTCACTGGAGAATCATTGGCAGCCTTTATCGATGCACATAACTCAGGAAAGTTTGCAGCATCAGTTCTTACTGCTGAGCATCCAGATCCAACTGGTTATGGCCGCATTATCCGAGATGATGCCGGTGAGCTCTTAAAGATTGTTGAAGAAAAAGATGCCACAGAGGATCAACGATTTATCTTTGAAATTAACTCTGGAGTGTATGCATTTGATGGAGCTGCGTTAGCGGCCTCTATTGGCAAGCTCACTAACTCCAATGCCCAAGGCGAGCTGTATTTAACCGATGTTATTGGAATCCTAAAAAGTGAAGGCGCATCAGTTGCAGCGATAATGATTGATGATTTCACTGAAATTCTTGGGGTGAATGACCGAGTTCAGTTAGCTGAGTCTGCAGCCCTACTGCGCGATCGCATTAATGACGAGTGGATGCGGGCCGGTGTGACAATCATTGATCCGACAACTACCTGGATTGATGTAACTGCCACAATCTCATCAGATGTGACAATTCATCCAGGTAGTGGGATCTATGGAACAACATCGATTGCACAAGGTGCATCCATTGGGCCTCGCACAACCCTCACCAACTGCCAAGTAAAAGAAGGCGCATCAGTTCTTGAATCAATCGCAATAGATACTGTGATTGGCCAAGGCTCAACTGTTGGCCCATTTACATACTTGCGCCAAGGAACTGTCCTTGGTGATGCCACTAAGGCTGGAGCATTTGTTGAGATGAAGAATGCAACCGTTGGAACTGGCTCAAAAGTTCCCCATCTTTCCTATGTTGGCGATGCCACTATTGGCGAAGGCAGCAATATCGGCGCAGCAACAATCTTTGTTAACTACGACGGGGTAGAAAAGCACCACACCACTATCGGAGATCATGTCCGAATCGGTAGCGACACAATGTTGGTTGCACCAGTGACCGTGGGAGATGGGGCATATACCGCCGCTGGATCTGTAATAACTGAAGATGTTCCTGCAGGCGCGATTGGCGTTGGCAGAGCGAAGCAAAAAAATGTATTAGGTTGGGTCATGCGCAAGCGCGCTGGATCCAAATCAGCACAAGCCGCCGAAGCTGAAGAGAAGAAGGGCTAGCAAATGAGCGAGATCCGTTTATCTTCTGAAAAGAGATTACGTCTTTTTGCTGGCCGCGGATTTCCTGAATTAGCTGATGAAGTTGCAGCAGAGCTGGGTATTCCACTTACTCCCACTTCAGCATATGACTTTGCAAATGGCGAAATCTTTGTTCGCTTCGAAGAATCAGTACGTGGTTGTGATGCCTTCGTAATTCAAAGTCACACAACACCAGTAAACAAGCACATCATGGAACAACTCATCATGGTCGATGCACTCAAGCGCGCATCTGCAAAGCGCATCACAGTTGTGGCACCTTTTTATGGTTATGCACGTCAAGACAAAAAGAGCCGCGGACGCGAACCAATCACAGCTCGCTTAATGGCAGATCTTTTCAAAACTGCTGGAGCAGATCGTTTGATGTGCGTTGACTTACACACTTCACAAATTCAAGGTTTCTTTGATGGTCCAGTGGATCATCTCTTCGCACTTCCAATGCTGGCTAACTATGTTGGCAGCAAAGTTGATCGCACACGCTTAACAATCGTCTCTCCAGACTCTGGTCGAGTACGCGTTGCAGAGCGTTGGTCAGACTTACTGGGTGGTTGCCCAATTGCATTTATTCATAAAACTCGTGATCCACGTGTGCCAAATGAATCAACAGTTGGGCGCGTAGTGGGTGATGTGCAGGGTCAAACCTGCGTAGTTATTGATGACATGATCGACACTGCCGGCACAATTACCAAAGCCGTTGACTCTCTCTTTGATGCAGGTGCTGAAGATGTCATCATCGCTGCAACACACGCTGTGCTTTCAGGTCCAGCAGTTGAGCGCTTGAAGTCTTCCAGAGCCTCAGAAGTAGTTGTTACAAATACTCTGCCAATCTCTGAGGATCAAAAATTTGATGGACTCACCGTCCTATCGATTGCTCCACTTCTAGGCCGCGCCATCCGCGAGGTATTTGAAGATGGATCGGTCACCTCCCTCTTTGACGGTCATTCCTAAGCGGGGATTTGCTTCAAATACCCTCTCGAAGATATTGTTCGCTTTGTTCCGGCGAGGGTAAGAATTTACTTCCGTAATCGACGGCTTAAGGACTTAACTCCTCATCGGAACTTTGTGCAGAGACCGAAGTGACGAAATCTAAATATTTAGGGGAGATTTAAAATGGCAGAAATCAGCATCAACGGCGTTCTTCGTACCGAATTTGGTAAGGGCGCATCACGTCGTGCACGTCGCGATGGTTTGGTTCCTGCCGTCATCTACGGTCACGGTGAAAAGCCACAACACATAACACTTCCAGCACGCGAACTTGGCGTTGCTCTGAAGCAGTCAAACGTATTGCTAGACATCTCTATTGATGGCAAGACTGAGCTCACACTTCCAAAGGCAATTGTTCGCCACCCAGTTAAGCAGATTCTTGAGCACGTCGACCTAGTTCTAGTTCGTCGCGGTGAGAAGGTTGTTGTTGCAGTTCCTGTTCACACAATTGGTGAGCACAACCGTGATGGAATCCTTGAGCATGTACACAACTCAATTGAAGTTCGTGTTGAGGCAACTGCAATTCCTAGCTTCCTAGAAGTTGATATTGAGGGAATGACCTCTGGTGAGTCACGTTATGCATCTGATGTGAAGCTTCCAGCAGGCGTTGAACTTGAATCAGATCCAAAGACAATCGTTGTTCACTTGTCTGAGAGGTCCACAATAGTTGAAGAGGTAGTCGCGCCAGTGGTGGCAGCAACTGATGCTGCAGCACCTGCAGAAGATGCAGAGAAGAAGGACGCTTAACCCTTACGCTTAGCGTTATGACGTGGTTGGTAGTGGGCTTGGGCAATCCAGGCGATAAATACGCTGCCACCCGTCACAACGTGGGCCAGATGGTGATTGATGAATTAGTTCGTCGCCACAACGTTAAATTATCTTCACACAAATCCCGCACACATATTGCAGCCTTTAAGTTAGGCGTGGGAGTTGATGCATACCCAGTTATTGTTGCTAAATCACATTCATTTATGAATGAGACTGGTGGGCCGATTAAAGCCCTAGCTAACTTTTACTCGGTAGAGCCACAAAAGATTATTGCCCTCCATGATGAACTCGATATCCCCTTTGCATCTATTCGCACAAAATTAGCTGGTGGCGATAATGGCCATAACGGTCTTAAATCTATGACTTCTGCTTTTGGAACGGCAGAGTATTACCGCGTGCGATTAGGAATTGGCCGCCCTATGGGAGAACAAGATCCAGCTGACTTTGTTTTGAAAGCTTTTTCAAAAGTGGAACAAAAAGATTTAGGTGAATTTATCGTGCGGGGAGCAGATGTTGTTGAGTCATTGATTAATGAAGGTTTAGAGCGAACACAAACGCGTTATAACTCTTAATCAACCAGTATTTCTAAGTCCTGCTGCCACACCATTAATGGTGAGCAGCAAAGCTCTGCGCAATAGCGGATCTGCAGCATCTCCAGCATCACGCACACGCTTAAGCAAGTTAATTTGCAGCAAGTGGATAGGTGAAAGATATGCATCACGGACTTGCAAAGTGCGAGCCAAAATCTCTTGATCTCCCAGCAGTGATTTCTTATTAGTTAATGTGAGGATCTCAGCCACAGTTAGATCAAACTCAGCCTGAATCTGATCGAGGAAGTGGTGGAGTTCTTTTGGAACTAAAGTTTGAACATAACGGCGAGCAAGGGCTAAATCAGTTTTTGCCAAAGTCATTTCAACGTTGCTAATAAAAGTGTGGAAGAAGTGCCATTCACCCATCATCTTTTGCAAGACATCAGTTTTTCCAGCCTCACGTGCTGCCTTTAAACCAGAGCCCACACCAAACCAGCCGGGAACAATCTGACGTGATTGTGTCCAACCAAATACCCATGGGATAGCGCGAAGTGAACCAAGTCCACTGCTTGCATCAGGACGACGCGATGGACGTGAACCAAGGAAGAGATTACCTAACTGTTCAACAGGAGTGGATGCATAGAAATAAGCAGGTAGATCTGGGTGATCAACAAGTGCGCGATAAGCGGTAAATGAGCGATCGCTAATTAACTGCATGCATTCATTCCAGCTACCTAGATCTGCAACTGATTGACGCGGGCCACGGTTGAGCACTGTGGCTTCTAGTGATGCAGCCAGTGTTAATTCAATATTCTCACGGGCAAGGGAGGCCAATGCGTACTTGTCGCTGATTACTTCGCCCTGTTCAGTCATTTTAATCTGACCATCAACTGAGCCCCAAGGAAGTGCAACAAGAGCTTCATATGTTGGCCCGCCACCACGACCAACAGAACCACCACGACCATGGAACAAACGCAGCTTCACGCCATGCTTCATTGCGATGTCGCGCAAAGAACGTTGTGCACGGTGGATTTCCCACTGGCTTGTTGCAATTCCCGCATCCTTATTTGAATCTGAATAACCCAGCATCACTTCTTGAACATCTCCGCGAAGTGCTACGAGTGCGCGATAAGCAGGGTTACTCAAGAGCTTTTCAAGAATTTCACCCGAAGCACGAAGTTCTGCGACGGTTTCTAGCAATGGTGCAAAACCAATACGGGCTCTCTTATTCTTCACATTCACAAGACCTGCTTGCTGGGCAATAACGACTGCTGCAATTAAGTCATCGGCACCTTTTGTCATTGAAACGATATAGGTCTCGATGGCTTGTGAGCCAAAGCGATCAATGAGATCTGCGATGGCAAAGAAGGTATCTAGGGTCTTTTGTGCCCTGGCATCCAAGCCTTTTATGTCTAAATTCGTATCTGCAGCTAAAAGGGCGGTAAGGATCTCAAACTTCTCGTTATGTGATTTTTCGGCATAGCCTGCAACCCCAGTTACTTGGGTCAAAAGGTGATGATGGGCATCAGAGTGCTCACGAATATCCATAGTTGCATGGGTAATTCCAAAGGCTGCAACCGTGCGGATTGTGCGCTCAAGCAATCCTGTAGCAATTAACTCACCTTTATGTGCAAAGAGTGAGTCGCGCATCAACATTAAATCTTTAAGTAGTTCATCAGTATCTGCATAATCTCGGTGCGGAACATGAGCGGTGCCCTTTGCATGGCGATCACGAGTTAATGCAAGGCGGTGCACAATTGCCGTGGCCTTCAAACGATAAGGCTCTTGGGCGTTAAGGCGTAAGAAACGTGGTTCAAACTCAGTGATGTGTTTTAAATCAGCCTCAACTGAAGCTGTTAGCTCTGGGGTGGCGCCAATAATGCGAGTAGAGATAGAAAGTACTTGGCGCAGTGAATTCATGGCATCGATTGTTACGCGGATTGCGTGAGCAACTTGTAGGACCATCGCATCAGTAGTTACTTGCGCCGTCACATTTGGGTTGCCGTCACGGTCTCCACCAATCCAGCTTCCAAAAGACAATGGACGGGCTGAAACTGGAACCACAACATCAATCCGCTTCATTTCGCGGGCAAAGTCATTGAGAACTTCAGGAACAGTTTGGCGGAATAAATCATCCAGGTAATAAAGTGCGTTGATTGCTTCATCAAGTGGTTCAGGTTGCCCAACACGAAGTTCATCTGTCTGCCAGAGCAAATCAATAGTTTCAGCTAAGCGATCGGATTGTGCGGGATTGCGGGAATCTTCCAATAAATCGGCGACCTGTCCCACTTTACTTAGCACTGAACGACGTGCCGCTTCAGTTGGGTGGGCAGTAAATACTGGACGTACTGACATCTCATTAATCCATGTAGAAATCTCTTCAACACTTAATTCATGTCCAGGTGTTTGAGCTTTTAGCGCCGTTTCAATTTTATCTACGGCACGCGCCAACCATGATCTGCCATCGGCGCGAGCATCAGCTAATACCCGAGCACGGTGCACTTGTTCTGCCACGTTTGCCAAGTTGAAATATGTACTAAATGCGCGCACCAACTGCACTGAATCTTCAACAGATAGGGATGCAAGCATTTCAACACTTTCATCTTCACCAACAGATTTACGAACCTTTTCAACAAGATCTAAAAGCTCTGGGCCTTCTTGTCGCACCAGTGTCTGACCCAGTAAATCTCCGAGTTTGCGGACATCGCTACGCAAAGCAGCTTCATCTGCCGCTATTGCACCGCCAAATCCGCTGGTTTCCATTGGGTAATCCTCTCAGGTCGCCGTAGGTGGTGCGAACAAATTACAATGAATCCATTAGCCCCCTCCCTTTTGGGAACGGGGCCTAACGGCGTTTATAGGGAGGTGCACAGTGCGCGGCTTAATCTCATCACTGCCTACGCAGATAGATGCATCTCATATTGTGGCGCCACTGCCGCTCTATCCATTTCTACTGGCAGCTCGCGCTGTTAATCACCCATTACTTGTTGTCACAAGCTCTAGCCGTAGCAGTGAAGATCTTGTTAATGAACTAAACGAACTTCATTCAAATGTTGTGGAGTTCCCAGCGTGGGAAACCTTGCCTCATGAGCGCTTAAGTCCTCGCAGTGACACTGTTGCAAAGAGAATTCAAACACTTTATGAGTTAGAAAAAAATCAATCAGTATTTCCAATAGTTGTTACACCTGTGCGAGGTGCTATCCACCGCATCATTGCAACTCTTGGCAAAGACGAACTTCTCCACTTAGAAATTGGCAAGGAACAATCTCTGGATGAACTCGTGCGACATCTTTCAACTCTTGCTTATAGCCGTACTGACTTAGTAGAGCGCCGTGGCGAGTTTGCCGTACGCGGAGGAATCGTTGACTTGTTCCTGCCCTTAAATGATTATCCAGTCCGTATCGATTTCTTTGGTGATCAGATTGAAGATATGAGCTACTTTGAAGTTGCTGATCAGCGCACCTTGAAACCAGTAGTGGGCACTATTGAAATTTATCCTTGCCGGGAACTTCTCATTACGAAAGAAATTCGACACCGTGCGATTGAACTCAAAGATTCATTACCGGCAGCAGCAGAGCTGCTAGAAAAGATTAGCGAAGGAATGAGTTTTGAAGGCATGGAATCTCTCATCCCACTGCTCATTGATAAGACTGAAACGATTATTTCTAGAATGCCAGCCAACACTCAAGTTATCTTTATTGATCAAGAGAGAATCAAATCTAGAGCTGCAGACCTACTTGCAACAAATGAAGAGTTCCTAAACGCTTCCTGGAGCAATGCAGCACATGGGGCTGTGGCACCTATTCATGATGGTTCTGGAACATATATGTCATGGGAAGAGTTAGCACAGGAAATGAGTGAGCAGAAAGTGGCAACAGGTTCACTTTCTCCATTTGGTAGTGATCTGGCTGATGACACAGAGTTCTTGGATTACAACGAGATAGATCCTATGCGTGGGGATATTGAGCGCACTATTGAACAGTTACGAAGCGCGGTGGAATCACATTTCACTGTTGTCTTTGCAACACATGGACACGGAATGCTTGAGAGATATGCAGGAATCTTCAGAGCCGCTGATTTGCCTGTGCAAGTAAATGAGAATTTATTAGCCACCCCTACTAAGGGCACAGTGCACCTCACTACTTCAATCATTGCCCATGGATTTGAAAGTGCAGAACATCAAATCCTCTTTATAACTGAGCGGGACTTAACTGGCAGTAAGGGAAGTGTTAAAGATTCAGAGCGCATGCCAACTAAGCGCAAGCAGGCTATTGATCCGCTAGAGCTGCGCGCTGGGGACTTTGTCGTGCACGAACAACATGGAATTGGTCGTTATGTTGAACTACTTGAGCGCACAGTTGCCGGTGTGACCCGTGAATATCTCATCATTGAATACGCACCTGCCAAACGTGGTCAACCTGGGGATCGCGTATTTGTTCCTACTGATGCACTTGAACAAGTGAGTAAATACGTTGGTGGTGAAACACCTACCGTGCACCGCATTGGCAGTGGGGAATGGCAAAAAGCTAAGGGACGTGCGCGCAAAGCAGTGCGCCAAATCGCTGGCGAACTCATTCGCTTATATGCAGCCCGTACAAGTTCACCTGGCTTTGCCTTTTCATCTGACACACCATGGCAGCGCGAGCTAGAAGATTCTTTTTCATATATTGAAACACCAGATCAGCTATCAACAATCAATGATGTGAAGGCAGATATGGAGCGTCCATATCCCATGGACCGCATCATCTGCGGTGATGTGGGTTATGGAAAGACTGAGATTGCAATCCGAGCAGCGTTTAAAGCCGTGCAGGATGGAAAGCAAGTAGCAGTCCTTGTCCCAACAACGTTGCTTGTTCAACAACATATAAAGACATTTGCTGAGCGTTATGCAGGGTTTCCATTAAAGGTTGCAGGAATGTCTCGCTTTAATAGCGCCAAAGAGAGCAAAGAAGTTATTGAGGGCCTTGCTGCTGGAGTTATTGATGTTGTCATCGGTACTCACCGAATCCTTTCAAATGATGTTGCCTTTAAAGATCTAGGTCTTGTCGTCGTGGATGAAGAACAGCGCTTTGGTGTTGAACAAAAGGAGTCGCTCAAGAAGCTGCGCACCACGGTAGATGTATTAGCTATGTCTGCAACGCCTATTCCTCGAACCCTTGAGATGGCAGTGACCGGCATTCGTGAGATGTCCACGATTACTACTCCACCTGAAGAGCGCCATCCCATCCTTACCTACGTGGGTCCAGCAGAAGAGGCTCAAATAACTGCTGCTATTCACCGAGAACTTTTACGCGATGGACAGATCTTCTATTTACACAATCGCGTTGAGAGTATTGATCGCGCAGCATCCAGGTTGCAAGAGTTAGTACCAGAGGCGCGTATTCGTGTGGCACATGGACAGATGAGCGAAGGCGCACTCGAAGATGTGATTTTGGCTTTCTGGAACCGTGACTTTGATGTTCTTGTGTGCACAACCATTGTTGAAAGTGGTTTAGATATTCAAAATGCGAACACACTTATTGTTGAGCGCTCTGACATGTTTGGTTTATCCCAGCTCCACCAATTGCGTGGACGTGTGGGCCGAGGCCGTGAAC
>CANKXJ010000022.1 GCA_947487595.1 Actinomycetota bacterium | reverse complement strand
GAATCATCACCGTGGCCAACCAAAAGGGTGGGGTAGGTAAAACCACCACCACAGTCAACCTAGCTGCAGCCCTTTCTATGGGTGGCCTACGGGTGGCAGTTATTGATTTAGATCCACAGGGAAATGCCTCAACTGCCCTGGGGGTAGAGCACCTAGAAAACGCTGGAATTTATGAAGTTTTGATGGGCGATTTAACAATGTCGCAGGCGATACAAAAAGTAAAAGGGTTTCCATCTCTTGAATGTGTTTCATCAAATACTTCACTTGCACAAGCAGAGATTGAATTAGTTCCCATGGTTGCACGCGAGATGCGATTAAAAGAAGCCATTGATGAGCTGGCAACAGCGCGCATGCTTGCTGGAGATCCACTCGATTATATTTTTATTGATTGTCCGCCATCACTTGGTTTATTAACAATTAACGCGTTAACTGCTGCAAAAGAAATGTTGATTCCTATTCAATGTGAATACTATGCATTAGAGGGTTTAGCGCAGTTATTAAAAACTTATGAATTAGTAAAGAAGCGTTTAAACTCATCACTCAAGCTTTCGACATTTGTTTTAACAATGTTTGATGGTCGAACAAGACTTGCCAACGATGTTGCAGATGAGATCCGCAAACACTACCCAAATGAATTAATTGATATTCCTATCCCACGTGCTGTGCGCGTATCAGAGGCACCAGGATTTAATCAAACAGTAATGACCTATGACGCTTCATCACCAGGTGCAATTGCATATATGGCAGTTGCCCGTGAATTAGCTGAGCGCGGAAAACCCTTTGATTCAAATGTTGTTTCAATTAACTACAAACGTGAAGGCGAGATTGCATAATGGCACGTCGTGGAGGGTTAGGAACAAATCTAGATGCGTTAATTCCAACATCATTAACTGTTGCTGGGCAAGAAGTTGCAACTCAAAATGAAGTTGACATCAATCTCATCTCAGCTAATCCACGTCAGCCCCGCAAACACTTTGATGTTGATGCACTCAATGACTTAACGGCATCTATTAAAGAGATCGGTATCTTGCAACCACCCGTTGTTCGTCAAAAACCAGATGGCTCTTATGAACTCATTATGGGAGAGCGGCGCTTTCGTGCAGCCAAAGCTGCAGGATTAAAAACTATTCAAGTAATTATTCGCCAAACTCCAGATAATGAACTTTTGCGCGAAGCGTTGATTGAAAATATCCACCGCAGCCAACTCAACTCCCTAGAAGAGGCAGCTGCCTATTCACAACTTCTCACAGACTTTAACTGCACACATGATGAACTCGCGGCAAAGCTTGGACGATCACGCCCACTGATCTCTAACACCATCCGTTTAATGAACTTACCAACAAGTGTTCAACAAAAACTTATTACCGGAGCCCTCAGTGCAGGACATGCCCGTGCACTTTTAGGTTTAAGTGATTCATCTGAGATTGAAAAGTTAGCATCGCGTATTGTTGCGCAAGGTTTGAGCGTGCGCGCAACTGAGGAGATTATTTCCATTGGGGCGCCTAAGCGAAAAGGTGCAAAGAAGTTAAAGGCAACAAAGTCAGCCAGCCCTGAACTCGCCGAAATAGCTGACACCATGGGAGATTCACTCGACACCCGAGTTTCCATTCAGGGCAGTTTCAAAAAGGGAACGATTGTTATTGAATTTGCTGGGGCGGATGATTTAAAACGTATTGCTAAGGCGATTAATACTTAATTAAGTTGATTTGCGCCGCGGCGTGACATCTCAGTCTTAATAACCCCGCCCAGAGCTTTAACACCTTCACGGATGCGCTCAGGTGTTGGGTAACAATAGGACAAACGCATTGACCAAGAACCAAAACCATCGGCGTAGAAAGCTGTGCCTGGCACATAGGCAACCTTGGCAACAATCGCCTTTGGCATTAGTGCTTTAGTATCAATTTCAGCAGGCAAAGTTACCCAGACGTAAAAACCACCGCCAGGCTTTGTCCATTTAGCAGTTGCTGGGAAATATTCATCTAGTGATTCAAGCATCGCATCACGGCGCACTTTGTATAGCTCGCAAAAAGATGCGATCTGATCGCGCCATGGCTGATCTGCTAAGTAACTAGAGATTGTTAGTTGTGCGAAGTTAGATGGACACAAGATTGATGATTCACTGGCGATAATTAACTTTTCCTTTAATGACGGTGGCACGAGCGCCCAACCCACACGCATTCCCGGAGCAATCGTCTTTGAAAAAGAGCCTAAATAAATAACATTCTCTGAATCCTCAGCGCGCATGGCATTGGGTGATGGCTTATCAAAGCCAAGTAGGCCATACGGGTTATCTTCAACAACAAAGATGCCCTCTGTGCGACAAATATTTAATATCTCGGTTCGGCGCTCTGCCGGAAGCAGCACACCTGAAGGGTTTTGATAGTTAGGGATCATGTATAAAAACTTAATTTTGCGACCAGATGCTCGCACGCTCTTAATCGCAGCCCGTAAACCATCTGGAACTAATCCCAAATCATCGGTTTCAACGTGAACAACCTTGGCCTCATATTGATGGAATGTTCCAAGTGCTCCAACGTAAGAAGGGGCTTCAGCTAAAACAACATCGCCTGGATCAATAAAGATACGGGAGATTAAATCTAGAGCTTGCTGGGAACCAGTTGTTACTAAAACATCATCAGGATTGGCACGGATTCCTTCGAGCGCCATCATTTCGCAGATTTGCTCGCGAAGTTTTGGATGTCCTTGTCCACTGCCGTATTGCAAAGCCTCTTGCCCGTTAGTCAAAATAAGTTTTTGAACAACATCAGCCATCATTGCCATAGGAAGTGCTGAAAGATTTGGCATTCCACCAGCGAGTGAAACAATTTCAGGCCTGGATGCAACCGCAAAGAGAGATCGAATCTCACTTGGTTGCATATGCGCAGCACGTTCAGCAAAGCGCTCTTCTAGGTTTTGAGGCGCTCCGGTTGTAAAACGTGGCGTTACATCAGACATGGCTTAAGTCTGCCATATAAGGGCACTTAGCCGAACATGAATTAACGGCGGATACCGGCTTTGCGTAGATCAGAGATACGCAAAGTTCCTGTTTTTGCATCATCTTCAGCAGCTAAATAGAGCCGTTGAATTGCAATGACTAGGGCTTCAGCAATGACATCACGAAAATCTGGACGGGACATACGGCCAATATCGCCAGGATTAGTTTTATAACCCAGATCAATACGAACTGCGGGTGCTTTAGTTAAGCGCAATAAATCCCATGTCATGGCATGTGTGCGGCAGTTAGCAAAATCAGTGCGGGCACATATTTCGCGCTGAACTAGTGATGCAAAACGTTCCCCAACAATTGAGTGCACACCGTGCACGTCACTGCCATAGAAATACGTTGCCGCCCCATGGGCGTTTTCATTTTTATAACTATCTTCATGAAGTGAGATCATTAAATCAGCGCTACTATTATTTGAGAAAGCAATACGCTCTTTTTCACTAGGATTATTAGTTGCACCTCGTGTTAAGAAAACAGAAGCACCCAGTGCAAGTAAACGACCTTCCGTACGAACTGCAACATCATAAACAAGTGAATCATCACCATCAGGGTTTAAAACAATAGTTTTATTTGCAAGTGCTGGACCACGGTTTTTTTGATTTGCACTCTCACGCATTAACGCTGGAGCACCACCTGAAACTATTTTCGTTAGACGAATTAGAGCAATGATTGTTGCAGGTCCACATTTTCCATCAACGGTTGCACCAACTGATTTCTGGAAATCTTTCACCGCTAATTCAGTGCGCGGACCATAAATTCCATCAACACGACCACAATCAAAACCCATCTCAGTCAAACGCGATTGCAAAGCTGCGACATCATCGCCATGCATTAAGGGTGGCTCTTGTAAGTTTAAAGATCTATCCCCTAGTTTCCACTGCGCTTCTTCAAGTGCACGGGCCGTAACCTCATCAACAATGCCTGTGACGCTTAAGCCACGGGCCTGTTGAAAAGAGCGTATCTCGGACTCAGAAAAGGAGAACATTTTATTTAAGAGAGAAAGCTTTCAAGTTCCTTCAACATCGCAGGCTTTGGTTTGGCTCCAACAATTGTCTTCACGATTTCGCCGTTAACAAAAACGTTCATAGTTGGAATCGATGAGATTCCATACTTAATCGCAATTGCTGACTCTTCATCGGTGTTGAGCTTTACGATCTTTAGCTTTGAACCGTATTCATCTGAAATCTCTTCAAGAATTGGTCCCACAGCACGGCATGGGCCACACCATTCCGCCCAGAAATCCACCAATACAGGCGTGCTGCTCTTTAAAACCTCAGCATCAAATGTTGCTGTAGTTACTTTGCTCGTGGCCATTATTTACTCCTTGATGTATGTGTTGAGGTTGAGAACTTTAGTGTCCTGAGAGGAATCTTTCAGCATCCAGCGCTGCGGCGCAGCCAGAGCCAGCTGCTGTGATTGCCTGGCGATAGGTGTAATCAACCAAATCACCGCAAGCAAAGACGCCCTTGGCATTTGTTCTAGTGGATCGACCTTCAACTTGTACGTAGCCCTCTTCATTGAGATCAATTTGGCCAGTAATTAATTCACTGCGCGGGATATGACCAATGGCAACAAATAAACCGGTTACATCCAAAGTAGATTCAGATCTATCAACAGTGCTTTTAATCTTTAAACCAGAAACTTTCTCAGCTCCTAAAACATCAATTACTTCAGAGTTCCACAGAAATTCAATCTTAGGATTATTGGCTGCACGCTCTGCCATGATCTTCGATGCGCGCAATGAATCACGACGGTGGATCAAAATAACTTTGTCAGCAAAACGAGTTAAGAATGTTGCTTCTTCAACCGCTGAGTCTCCTCCGCCAACAACTGCAATTGTTTGTCCACGGAAAAAGAAACCATCACATGTTGCACACCAAGAAACACCATGGCCAGATAAACGCTTTTCATTGGCTAAACCAATTTCGCGGTATGCGCTACCCATCGCAAGAATGACAGATTTAGCTTTAACAGTATTTCCAGAGCCATCTTTCAAAACCTTAATCTCACCTGATAAATCCATCTCAACAATGTCATCAGTGATTAACTCTGTACCAAAGCGTTTTGCTTGCTTTCGCATACTGTCCATTAGATCTGGACCCATGACACCGTCAATAAATCCAGGAAAATTCTCAACTTCAGTTGTGTTCATGAGTGCGCCGCCAGCAGTTACTGAACCTTCATAAATAACTGGCTTCAACTGCGCGCGAGATGCGTAAATGGCAGCTGTGTATCCAGCTGGGCCTGATCCAACAATTACGACATCTTTAACTTCACTCATGTGTACTCCCTATAACCCGTAACGCATCTTTTTTATTCCGCTGCGCCCGGACGACGCAAAACAGAGTTCTTCAAATGCCTAATCATTGTAATCTCTTCAACACCTGCAGCTTTGCCGGCAATTAAATAACCAATAAATGCGGCGCCCATCACAACTGCTAACTCTCCCAGTCTAGCGATTTTACTCATTTCAACGCCAACCCAATCTAAATATTGAGTTAACGCAAATAGCGGCAACATCACCCCAAAAGAGGCACCGAATAAGCGAAGGTGTTGCCCACCAAAATCTCTCAAAGAAATCTTCCCCGTGTGTTTTTTAAGCAACGACAAAGTGACAAACAGACCAAGCAAATATGAGATTGAGAAAGCTGCACCTAAACCGATTGTGACCCATTGATTGCGCAGCGTGGCAAGTGAAAGGTAGGAAAGTCCCACTGCAATAATGTTAATAATTAATATTGAGATAACTTGTGTGCGAGTATCTTCAAATGCATTAAAGCCACGGATCAAGATTAAGTTAATAGAAAAAGCAACTAGACCAAAACTTAACGCTGCCAATACATAACCGATATACCTGGAATCTTCCAATGGAATACCGATAAAGAGAACCGATGTAATAAGGGGGCCGAATAATAAGAAGGCAACCGCGCTAGGAATAGTAATAACACCAACAAGTCTTATTGCGCGGATTAACTGTTCGCGCACTTCTTCAGCTTTCTTCTCTAATGCAAGGCGTGAGATGTGAGGCAAAATCGCTGTGATGATTGAGATTGTAACGATTGAATATGGTAAGAGCATCACATAGTAGGCAAATGTATAAGGTGTGTAACCAACTCCACGCTCTATTCCTTCTTGCGCACTTCGCACAGCAGCACTTGTAGCAACGTTAACTGTCACTAAATAACCAAGCTGTGAAATCAAAACATAAATCAAAGTCCAGCCCGCTAAACCAAATGATTTACCAAGGCCCTTCACTCCCCATTGGGGGCGTAGCTTTATTCCTAATCTTTTAATCACTGGGACTAAAACCAAAGCCTGAACAACAACACTCAAGGTTGTTCCCCATCCTAAGATCTGCACTTGGATATTTGAAATATTATCGATACTCACTGATGGTGAGAAAACAAGAAAAGCACCGAATAGAGCTATCCCAATGATGTTATTGGCGATCGGCGCCCACATCAGCGGGGCAAAGGAACCACGGGCATTTGCTACTTGGCCCAGCATTGTGAAGAGTCCTAGGAAGAAGATCTGCGGTAAGCAGTAGCGGGTAAAGGCAATAGCAATATCTTTTTCTGTTTCAAATCCAGGAGTGAAAAACTCTGGTGCATATAAGCGCACAAGAGCTGGAGCGAAATACACTCCCACAGCAACTAGTACAAATAAAATAATAGAAATTGTTGTAATTAAGCGCGACGCAAAACCATCTCCGCCATCTTCGTGATCAAAAGATCTCACTAACTGTGGAATGAATATTGCAGTTAGCGCCCCGCCCACAAGTAGGTTATACAAAATATTAGGCATTGTGTTTGCAACGTTGTAAGTATCTGCAAGCAACGCTGTACCCAGAACTGCAACAATTAAAATGCCACGGATAAATCCAGTAATACGAGAAATGATTGTGCCAAGTGCCATAATTCCAGAGGCGCGGAAGAGTTCATTAGATTTCATCGATACGCCCCTTTCTTACTCGGCGAACACTTTGGGCCACAGCTGCAAGCAAGAGCAGGATGGCTGCTCCCGTGGTAAACCATGTCACACGTTTATCAATAACCGTTGAATTAATCTGCAAAATAGATGGTGGCACCACGTCCACACTTGTGGCGTCTGTGATCTGGGCAAAGATCGTGGTCTCCCCTGGGGCAACGACATCCAGGGTGAGCTCTAACTGCGTCTTAGAGTTAGCGGGCACAACAACTCCAGCAAAATTCTCAACAACGACCCGGGAATTCATGGGAGTCATTTCTATATTCACCATGACATCGACTGCAAACTCATTAATTATTGTCACAGGAAGTTTTGCAGAGTCAGTTGTTACTTGATACTTACCTGGGTTAATTCGAAGCTTTCGCACCTGGGCATCAACTGCCACCTTTGCGTTATATGAAAAATAGTCACGAGAATCTTTATCTAAAGATGGTGATAAAAGCCGACTTAATTGGGCTCGCATAAACATTAAATCTGGATCTTCAACAGCGCGTGATAGGCGAGTAAGCGCTTTACGGCTATCACTGTAATTCTTTTTTAATACCGGGTTCAACCTTGATTTACCTGTACTCCAGCCACCATCTGGCTCACTGCGCACGATACGTCCCAATGCAATCTGCAGTTGAGATTTTCCAAAGGCGTAATACATCTTTAATTCACTTGGAGCTAAAGATTTAGCTAAATTAATATCAGGATTGCCATAGGCAAGAGCGATAACTTCATTGTTTCTAGATACTTTCTGTAACTGAGTCAACCAATCAGAAGCAATTTTCGAACCAATGGGTGCTGCATCCGTTGCCAACTTGTATTCACCAGTCATCGCAACAACCTCATCAATTAAAGCTGGATCGATTACCCAAATTTTGGAACGCGAAACTGGGACATAAACCAATTGGCCCAATTTTCCTGAAGGGGTTAACTCTTGTGCCAGGTCGTCATTTCTAAACTCACCTGTAAAGGTTTGATGCGCAGCGCTTACAATGCGGACAATTGTTGAATCTGCTTGGATGGATGATAATGGTGCAAGTAAGAAAAATGTAGTAAGTAATAAGCCTAAGAGTTTTCTCATGCGCTTAACTCACCACTTTTAGCGATGAGCTTTTTCTCATCTGGATAAGCCAAGCGATTGACAATTTCAGCTAATGGAAACCATGAGACTTCATCTACTTCACTGACTTGCGGAGTTAATTCACCACTTACCTCTGTAAAAATAAAGTGATGCACTGTTTTGTGAATTCTTTTTCCCCCAGCCATAAACCAAAAATCAATAACACCCAGGGATTTAGTAATGGATGATGTAATTCCAGTTTCTTCGGCCACCTCACGGATTGCAGCTTGTTCCGGAGTTTCACCTTCTTCTATATGTCCCTTTGGTAAGGACCACAAAATGCGTTTTCCAGTTGTGTCTTTATGATCGATGCGACCGATTAGTAAGCCTTTAGTACCGGAGGCATCTATTACTAAGCCGCCAGCGCTCACTTCATCCACGCGCTTGGCATAAGGACGTTTGTTTTTTGGGTGAGGAGTTTTTTCAGGGTTACTTGAACTCTGTGTTTGGGGGCCGCGGTTAGCGGGGCGCTTACGCTTCCGCTTCTTTTTCGTACCTTCGCTGCCCGCACCAGGTGCCGGGATCATGGAGCAAGGGTACTGCTCTAACCTTACTTATTGTGAGTAACGCATTAGGAGCCGCGGGCGAGTTAGCCATTCGCTCACTTATTGAACGAGCCCCGCTGGCAAGTTCTCTAGCGCAATCCTTTAAAGCCAAAGGCTTTACTTTGGCATTGGTTGGCGGACCTGTGCGCGATGCGCTTTTAGGAAGGTTGGGAAATGATTTAGATTTCACAACGAATGCGTTGCCACAAGAAACAAAAAAGATTTTAAATGAATGGGCAGAAAATGTGTGGGACACCGGCATTGCATTTGGAACTGTTGCAGGCAAACGTGGCGACACAACTGTTGAAGTAACAACATATCGCAGCGAACATTACGATGCCAATTCACGCAAACCATCTGTTGAATATGGCAAAAGTATCAATGGTGATTTATCGCGCCGAGATTTCACTGTTAATGCAATGGCGTTAGAGTTAACAACTGATAAAGCAGAGTTTATTGATCCATTTAATGGTTTGAAAGATTTGGCAGAAAAAACTCTGCGCACACCAAGTTCATCTAATGATTCATTTAACGATGACCCACTTCGCATGATGCGTGCTGCACGTTTTGCTTCTCAATTAGATTTTGAAATCGAACCTGCTGTATTAGCATCGATTAAAGAGTTAGCACACCGTATTTCAATTATCTCTGCCGAGCGCGTGCGCGATGAGTTCACAAAGATTCTCATGTCTAACAACCCACGCAAGGGAATTACTTTGTTAGTCGATACTGGCTTAGCTGATTTAGTCCTGCCAGAGATTCCTAAGCTGCGTCTTGAAGTCGATGAGCACCACCACCACAAGGATGTGTATGAGCATTCAATTACTGTCCTTGAACAGGCGATTGAACATGAAGATCGTCTAGGTGGTCCCAACCTTGTTATTCGCCTTGCCGCACTCTTACATGACATTGGCAAACCTAAAACACGTGCCTTTATTGAAGGCGGCGGGGTTTCATTTCATCACCATGAAGTCGTGGGTGCTCGACTTGCAAAGAAGCGCTTGTCTGAACTTCGCTTTGATGGTGACACCGTTGAAGCTGTTGAGCTGCTAACCGCTTTGCACCTGCGCTTTCATGGCTATGGGGATGGAGAATGGACTGATTCTGCAGTTCGCAGGTATGTGCGAGATGCCGGTGATTTATTGACCCATTTGCATGTCCTGACTCGTGCTGATTGCACCACACGAAATAAGACAAAAGCTGCGCGCTTAGCTTCAGTGTATGACTCACTAGAAGCACGCATTGAAGTTCTCATGGAACAGGAAGAGCTTTTAAAGATTCGCCCTGATTTAGATGGTGAACAAGTCATGGAGTTATTAAAGTTAAAACCATCACGAGATGTTGGCGCAGCGATGGATTTCCTCATGGAGCTACGTCTTGAACAGGGACAAATAGGTGAAGAGAGAGCTACCGAGGCTCTACTTAACTGGTGGAAAGACAGATCCGCGAAGTAAGTGCACTCCCACTAATAAGTAAGCCGCACTCACGCATAGCGGAACAGTTGCACCCAATCCAGATGTTGGAAGCAAGAGCGCTGCGATTAATCCACCAGAGACAATTGCACCGTTAACAACAACGTCATAGACCGCAAATACACGACCACGGTAGTAATCATCGATCTTAGATTGAACGAGTGCATCGCTAGTGACTTTTAAGTTTTGGCCAAAGAATGAACATAAGAATGCAGTGAGTATTAAGGTGAGTTGAGTTTGTGTGGCAGCCAAAATTAGTGGACAGGCAGCACTTGCCAGAATCGCTAAACGAATCCAGCGATGGCGCCCAACTCTTGAAACTCCATAAGGGGCTAGAAAAGCGCCAAGAAATAAGCCAATTCCGGCAAAAGAGAGAGCAAAACCAAAACCTTTCAACCCCTGCTCAGGAAAGTTAGGATCATTAAATGAGTTTCGCTCCAGCAAAAGCGCAGTAAGAGTGAGTGCGGTTAATCCCCCACGGTGCACAGCTGTTGCCAAGATTGCACGCGCGGCGTCGGAATGAGTCCGTAGGAATTTGAAACCTTCACGCATTTCAGTAACGCCTTGCATGAAACCGGCCTGCTCTTTTTCATGTTCAAGTGGGCCAATCTCAAATTTACCTAACCGGCTAGTCAATAAGGCTGCAGCGAGATAACCAGTGCTAGCCATAAGAATTAAGAGCGC
>CANKXJ010000021.1 GCA_947487595.1 Actinomycetota bacterium | reverse complement strand
CACATATTGCATTAGTAATTGGTACCAGCGGCACTACAGGAATGAGCAAAGAGGTTGCTTTCACGGCATCAGCTTTACTTGCATCAGCTCGTTCATCAAATAAATTCTTAGGAGCAAAATCTGGACAGCAATGGTCTTTATTCTTGCCATTGACACATATAGCTGCAGTCAATGTGATTATTCGGTCGATGGAACTTGGAACACTTCCTATTGATTTACGCGAGCATCAAGGTGAATATCCGACAGTAGATTTCACATCAATTGTCCCAACTCAGCTATTTCGTGCCCTCAATAGTGATGAGCGTTTACTACGCCATCTGCAAAGTGCGCAAGCGGTGTTAGTAGGAGGAGCAGCATTGTCGCCAGCTCTAAGCCAGCAAGCAGTAACTGCTGGCATTAACGTTGTTGAAACCTACGGAATGACTGAAACTTCTGGGGGTTGTATTTACAACGGCCAAGCAATTGAAGGTGTTGAATATTCCCTCAATGATAAATCCTTAGTTCAAATCCGTGGTTCAGTAATGTCTGAGACTTATCTCAATGCCCCTGAGCTCTACATTCTCAGTGATGGTTGGTTTATTACAAATGATCTTGGTGAAGTCATTGATGGCAAGCTTCATATCCTGGGACGTGCCGATGATGTAATCATCTCAGGTGGAGAAAATATTTCACTCACCGCTATTGAAGCAACACTTTCAATTCGATATCCAGAGATTGAGTTTGCGGCCTTTGCAGTCAATGACATTCAATGGGGCCATGCGCTACATCTAGCCGTAGTTGGCCAGATTGGTGAGAGTGAAATAGATCAATATTTGGAAGCCGCACTTGGCGCAGCTTCAAAGCCAAAAGGAATTCATCACCTAGAGCAGCTACCCTTGCTTGGTATCGGTAAAGTCGATCGCATAGCCCTTGCGAAAATGGTGGGACATGAATAAATGGATTCTTGGTGCGCGCCATCGCACATTGCCCGCAGCAATTGCACCTGTAGTAGTTGCAACGGCATTAGCTGGTAGTGATTGGAACTGGATTCGAGCAGCCCTAGCGCTCATGGTGGGAGTCTGGCTTCAGATTGGCGTTAACTACGCTAACGATTATTCAGATGGCGTAAAGGGTAGCGATGCTAATCGCATTGGGCCCACTCGTTTAGTTGCAAGTGGTTTAGCAACGGCTGCGCAAGTAAAGCGGGCAGCATTCTTATCTTTTGGCATCGCCGCCATTGCTGGAATCTGGCTTTCACTACTGAGTTCTCCATGGTTACTGGTTGTGGGTGCTGCAGCCATTGCTGCAGCATGGGGTTACACCGGTGGAAAGAATCCATATGGGTATAGCGGTTTGGGTGAGGTTTCAGTCTTTATATTCTTTGGTTTAACTGCAACGGTTGGTACTTATTACACACAAACCGGTGGAGTCACGGCTTTGAGTATTTTATGTGCCGTACCAATGGGTTTACTTTCTTGTGCAATCTTGGCAGTTAACAATTTACGTGATCGTGCTCAAGATGAATTAGTCGGAAAGCGAACTCTTGCCGTAAGACTAGGTGACTCGAATGCCCGCAAGGGCTTTGTAGTTTTGCTAGCTATCGCGCACGTGAGCGCACTAGCAACTTTAATTCCAGAGTCTTTGCTGACTCTGGCGGTGCTTCCATTAACGCTCTCCCTTTCGCGCTCTGTTATCTCTGGCACATCTGGGGAGGCCCTTATTCCGCTACTGGGTAAAACTGGCAAACTGCAAATGTTTTTTGGGGCGCTCTTTGCACTAGCTCTAGCGATACAATAATCCCATGGCTAGATTCATTATTCTTTTTCTTGTCTTTGGTGTCACTATCTATGCGCTAATAGATTGTGCTCGCAAAGATGATTCAGAGATTAAAGCCTTGCCAAAATGGGGATGGTTATTAGTAATAATTCTTATTGGTCCACAGGTGTTAGCTATCGGCCCTATTGCTTATTTAATTGCTGGAAGAAAACGTAAAGGTGGAGGACGTAAACCTAAGCGTCGCATCTTGCCGCCAGATGATGATCCAGATTTCTTGAGAAAGCTTTAACCTCTATAAACCTGAGTAGGTGTGTTTTCCTGTGCCCCAGATGTTTACGTATACGTAATTAAATAGGAATGTTGAACCTGCAAACAAGCACAACCATGCCGCTTTGCGCCCACGCCAGCCAACAGTTACACGTGCATGTAAATACGCTGCATATGCCACCCAGGTAATAAATGCCCACGTCTCTTTTGGATCCCAGCCCCAATAACGTCCCCAAGCACTTTCGGCCCAGATGGCTCCTGCAATGACGGAAAATGTCCAGAGTGGAAATACAAATGCAACTAATCGATATGAAAGTTGATCTAGAGCTTCAAGTGAAGGCAGACGCTTTGCCCAGGCAGTTCTTTCACCACGAGACTCCATTGCATCTAAATAGAGATAAGCAGCAGCAATAGCGTTAGCTAATAAGAAAACACCACCAGAGATAATCGCTGTAGAGACGTGAATGACTAACCATGTTGACTTAAGTGCTGGGACTAGAGGTGCACTTGGACGATAGAGAACTGCAACGGCTGTTCCCAGCGTTAGTAGTACTGCGATTGAAACTAATAATCCCAACCAGCGAAGATCATGCTTACGAAGAGCAATAAGGTATGCACCAGAAAATGCCAATGCACCTGTAATAGAAAACTCATACATGTTGCCCCATGGCACTCGACTGGCCGAGACTCCACGTGCAACGACACCAGCAAATAGTAAAACAAAACCCAAAATCATCATGGCGGTTGCAACACGAGCAACTTTTTCTGTGCGCTTGTAGTCGATATTCTTTTTTGAATCTTCAGTCGTCACACGAACCGCCCAAGCAGTTTCAAACGCGTGGGCAATAAATGACAAGGCGTAGAGCGCCATTGATGAATAGACAAGGTAATTAGAGAGATAAGCCCAGTTACGTGACATTTATTTCCCTCCCTTTAACTTCGCTATAAAATCTGCCATTTCAACATCTAAACCTGGAGCATCATTTTTAGCTAATCCTGCAACTTCTACCGACTTACCAACACGAATCCAGATTCGGCGGCGTCTTGTAAACAGTGATGCAAGCAAGCCAAGGATGGCAACAATACCGCCGAGAAGCGCATAGTTCTTCCCAGGATCTTTGACTATCTCAATATTGACCCACTGTAGATATCCTTCAAAGGTTATTGAACCTTGCGGGTATGTAAAAGTCTCACCTGGCTTTAATGATTTAAGGCCCACCTGGCTCATCTTTGATGTATCCATCCGATAAACAGATTGTGGAACTCCACTATCGAGACCTAAATCACCAATCCATGCAGATAACAAAAGTCGTGGGTCTAGCGCTTCAGGGAAAACACTCACTGCGCCATCTGCACCGCTGCGGGCATAAGTTGGAACAAATGAGCCTACGAATCCGATTTGTGGATCTGCATCTGGAACTTTAATGGCACCGATTGATCGCAAGTTTGAATCCTGTGGCAAAAACGGCACAGGTCCTTGCATTGCCACATTGCCCTTTGAATCTCTCACAGTCACAACAGGTGAATAACCATTTGCTTGTAAATAAACATTGGTATTTCCTAATTTCAAAGGTGAGTTCACTTTAATTGTGCGCAGCTCAGATTGCTTTAAATCACCTTCAGCAAAATTCACGTTAAGGGTGTAATCCTCAGGCGCACTAGTAACAATATTGTATTTTGCCGTGAATTTATCAATTGTTATTGCAAAATCAGGAAGATTCTTTTCACCAAATAGTTTGCCGTATTGGAGTGAGTCATAGCTCGTAGTGGTGTTCACGAAGCGCTCACCCACATTAAGAATTGCCATTCCTCGCATACCAAATAGAGAACTAAATGAAATTCCTAGCAAGACCAAAATGAGAGCCAAGTGGAAAAAGAGATTTCCGCTCTCTCGTATGAATCCTTTTTCGGCCGAAATAGAGCCATCTTTTTCTAAAACTCTAAATCGCTTTGACTTAAACCATGCGCGGGCTTTGTCTAACTCATCACCTTTCGCAGACCACGATGAGTGGTGCTCCATTCGATCAAGGTTCTTTGGTGTGGCAGGTGGAAGCGCGCGAGCTGCGTGAAAATGTTCAAATGTTCTAGGTAGAACGCAGCCAATGAGTGAAATAAAGAGCAAGATATAAATTGCACTAAACCATGGAGATCCATAAACATCAAAGAGTGAGAATCGATCCATCCATGTAGAGAGCTCTGGTGAGTTCTTGAAGTATTCACCTACTTTGATGGGGTTTTGTGTTCGCTGAGGAATCAGTGAACCAGGTATCGATGCAACGCCAAGTAATAGTAAAAGAATGAGCGCTGTCCGCATACTTGTTAATTGACGCCAGCCATAACGAAGCAGGCCAACGCTTCCAAGCTCAGGGACTTGTATCTCTTGGCTCATTTAAAGCACCGGAATGAAATCAGAGATAAGGGAGCGCATTGAGTTCATCAGCTGGCCCCACAAGCCAGTGACTTGTAATAGACCTAGAACAATGAGAAAAACACCACCAATTTTTGAAATCAAGTCTCCACGCTTGACTAAATACTTGCGTAATTTCGCTGAACGATCTAAGAATATGCCTGAAGTGATGAACGGCAAACCTAAACCAAAGCAATAACCCAGAGACAAAAATGCTCCGCGTGATGCACTTGATTCTTGAAAAGCTAAAGTTTGAACCGCGGCTAATGTTGGACCTATACATGGTGTCCAGCCCACACCAAAAAGAAATCCTAAAATTGGTGCACCAATCAATCCGCCATTTGTTTTAATTCTGGGACGAAATGTTGGGGCGAAAGGGAATTTACCAAGAAATATAAAACCAAGAAATATCGTGATTAGACCTAGAACTCTGGAAATTAAATCTTCATTTGCAACTAAGCGGTTGCCTAAACCACCAAAAATTGCACCGAATGAAATGAATACAACGCTAAATCCAAGGACAAATAGAATAGAACCGAGAAACACTTTGCCACGATTTAGCGAAAAGCCCGCAGCAAAGGACAAATAACCCGGAACAAGTGGCAATACACAGGGAGAAAGAAAAGAAATTACACCTGCAATAAAAGCCACCGGCAGCGCCGTAATGAGAAATCCACTCATGATTTGTTCTACGAAAATATCTTTCATTCGCCACTCACCCGCTCAATTAAATCTGTAAGAGAGGCAACAGTGATTGCGCCAGATATACGTGCGGCGACTTTGCCAGCCTTATCTATCACTACCGTTGTAGGAATTGCATTTGCTGCAAGTGAGCCCTTAAAGCCAATAAGTAAGGAATCATCAATAAGTGTTGGATATGGCAGTGAAAAACGTCTCTGGAAAGCCTCAGCAGTTGCAGGATTATCACGGGTCAAAATTCCTATAAAGGCAACCTCACTATATTTATTTGCAAGAGCAACAAGTGCTGGTGCTTCTGCTCTGCATGGTGAACACCATGATGCCCAAACATTTACGACCGCTACCTTGCCAACTTCAAATCTATAGTTCGTACCAGATAAAGTCATTCCAAACAGCGGCGGTGCTTCGATTCTCTTTTCTGGATCAATAAAAGTTACAGAGCCATTTCCAGAAACAAAAGATTCTTGCGAGCTCGAACTTCCACCACCGCCACAGGAAGTGAGCAACAGCGCAATAGCCACAAGAACTGGGGCTTTTAATCCTGATTTCATCAATTCTTCTTTGGTAATAAATGCCGTGCTGGTTCAGAGTATGTAAGACCTGAGATTAATCCTTCATCATCAAAATGAACACTTGTCACTGATGCTAATGAGCACTCACGTTTACGTGGATCGTGAAGCAATCTGCGATTTTCAATTGCACTTCTTAGAATCCAAATTGGCAGTTGATGTGAAACAACAATTGCATCTTTGCCTTGTGCTGCATCTCGCGCCGCAAAGATAGCAGCCAGCATTCGATTGATTTGTTCCTCGTATGGTTCACCCCATGATGGTCTCCATGGGTTCCACAAGTGAGGCCATGAAGATGGATGCTTCAACACCCCATCGCCAACACCAAAGGGTTTTCCTTCAAAAACATTTGCCGCTTCAATCAAACGCTCATCAGTTGTAATTGCAATGTTATGAGCAGCAGCTATTGGAGCTGCGGTTTCTTGTGCTCTTTGTAAAGGTGAGACATGGAGAGCGCCTAGATCAATTGTGCGAGACCAATCACCCAGTGTTTGTG
Source organism: Actinomycetota bacterium (assembly GCA_947487595.1). Lineage (GTDB taxonomy): Bacteria > Actinomycetota > Actinomycetes > Nanopelagicales > Nanopelagicaceae > Planktophila. The sequence continues at coordinate 4,852 of CANKXJ010000021.1, read as the reverse complement.
CCATTTCTTGCCCGCGCAAAGAAAGGCCCCACCCTGGTTGGCGGCCATAGAGAATCTTGTTGGGATTTTCTACTTCACCGTGGCGCAGGACATGGACAGTTGAACTCATAGGTAAAGCATAAAGCGTCCTAATTGATGCAACTTCGTTAAGGTAGTGACATGGCACTCACCGCTAAGCGAGCAGCCTTTTTTGATGTAGATAACACCCTGATTCGTGGCTCAACCCTCTACTTCCTGGGTAAGGGCATGTATCAGCGTGGTTATTTCACAAAGAAGGATATTTCGCGATTCGTTTTGGCCAACCTTAGATTTCGTCTCACAGGTAAAGAAAATAAAGAAGAGATCAAACGTTTTCAAGATGCTGCCACAGATTTTATTGGTGGTCACAGCGTTGAAGACATAGAAAAGATCGCTCAAGAGATTTACGATCAATACGTTTCACCAGCACTTTGGCAAGGCACAATCGATATTGCCCAAAAGCATTTATCGGCAGGTGAAGACGTGTGGCTGGTGACTGCCGCCCCTGAAGACATGGCAGTGCTCATTGCAAAGAGATTAGGTTTTACTGGCGCACTGGGTAGCAAAGCTGAAACAAAAGATGGCAAATACACGGGTGCGATGCTTGGACTGCTTCTACATGGAAAAGAAAAAGCTGTTGCCGTTCGTGAACTGGCTCAGCAAAAGAGTTTAAACCTTGATGATTGTTATTCATATTCAGATAGTCATAATGATTTTCCTTTACTGCAATGTGTAGGTCACCCATCAGCGATTAATCCAGATGCGATTTTGTCATTACGAGCAATGGCTGAAGGTTGGCCAATTCATGACTTTCGCCGTGCCCGCCATTTAGCCAAGATTGTCTCCCCCGTCGTTGTCAGAGTTGCTGCCCTAGGAACTTGGTTGACTCCGCGTGGAAAGCGACGTTGATTAACCCTTAAACGCTAAATGCCAGTAATGTAGGCAAGTTATGGAAATGCGCTCCTTCTCTGACTACTTACGTAGTGTCGATGATGCTGCCTTTTTAGAGTTATTTACTGCCCGCCCAGATTTAGTGACGCCAGTACCACCAGACATCGCATCCCTTGCAGTTCGTGCTTGTTCTGCACCTAGTTTGGCCCGTGCAATTGATTCACTTAATCACTGGCAGTTCCAAGTATTAGAAGCTGCTGCAGCGCTCAATGAACCTTTTTCATTGAAAAGCATCGTTGCAATCACAGATAAAGCTGCATCTTGCGCGCTAGATCACTTAATTTCAATTGGCCTGGTTTATCCATCCGATGATGGAATGCGCCTGCCGTCGCAGTTGCGAGATGTAATAGGTAATGAACCCGCAGGACTTGGACCTGCATCTGTTGCAAAAATTAAAGTAACTGAAATTGAAAAAGCGCCACCTGAGGCAAAGAAAGTCTTAGAAAGATTAATCTGGGGACCTCCGCGCGGAAGCGTAGGAGATATCAAGAATCCTGGTCCTGGAGTTGCTTGGTTGCTAGAACAAAAATTCCTTGTGCCTCTTGATCAGAGAACTGTCATTTTGCCTCGTGAAGTAGCAATACATCTGCGTGGTGGCAAAGTTCATAAAGAAAACTTAATTGTTCAGCCACAACTAAAGGGCGCAAAGCGTGATGAACGACAAATCAATCTTGCAGCTATTGCAAATATCTCCACCGTCTTGCGCTGGGTGGAAGAACTGCTTAATTTCTGGGCTGATGAGCCATCTGATGCACTACGTGCTGGCGGTTTAGGTGTGCGTGATTTAAAGATTCTTTCTAATCACTTAGGTGTTGATGAATCATGCACGGCTTTTATTACTGAGCTTGCATATCTTGCCTCACTTATAAGTTTTGATGCCCAAGATCGAATAATGCCAAGTAATAGATTTGATATCTGGTTGATGCAAACTCCGGCAGATCGTTGGCAAGTTCTTGCTTCGCAATGGCTCATTACTTCCAGAGTCAGCGGGCTAGTTGGTCGTGCTGAATCTAAGAATGTTGCAGCGCTCGGGCCTGAGTTAGACCGTGTGAATGCATCAAAAGTACGTGCCTTAACTCTCTCCATTCTCAATGAGAACCAAGGTATTGCACCTGAACTTGCTTCATTTAATGAAGTAATTGCTTGGCGTGCTCCAGTGCGCCGTAATTCATCCCTGCAAGAAGAGCTAGCCAGCTGGACTCTGCGTGAAGCTGAATGGCTTGGTATTACTGGGCAAGGCGCAATATCTAAATATGGTGCTGAGTTCTTAAGCGGCGAAGATTTAGCAATCATTAATGAAGATCTACCTAAAACCGTTGACCACATTTTGATTCAGAGCGATAACACTGCAATCGCACCAGGCCCACTCGAACATGAAATTTCACAGCAACTTGCCATGATGGCTGAGATTGAAAGCCGTGGTGGTGCAACTGTTTACCGCTTTAGCGAAGCAACGATTCGCCGAGCACTTGATCATGGCAAAACTGGGGATGAAATCAAGAGCTTCTTAACTAAAACATCTAAAACTCCTATGCCCCAACCTCTGGAATATTTAATTAGTGATGTTTCTAAAAAGCACGGCAAGTTACGTGTTGGAAATACATCTGCCTTTATTCGTTGTGAAGACACAGCGCTTATTTCTCAGATTATGAATGATAAGAGATTAGAGATCCTTGAACTACGTCGGATTGCACCAGAAGTTGTTATTTGTGATCATGATGCAACAGACACCATGCGTATTTTGCGTGAAGCTGGATATCTGCCTGCAGGTGAATCAGCAACTGGAATTATGCTCACTGGTCCACGATCAAATCGCGCAGTGACTAAACCACGACCACCACGAGTCATTGGTGAAATTGAAATACCAACAGAAGAGAATTTAAGCGCTGCAATTCGAGCAATACGCACTGGTGAAAAATCTACTCACAAGCAAACTCATTTGCGCCAAGCAGCCAATGAAGCTTTGGGTGCTCTGCCCCGCACAAGCGCAAATGAAACTATGGATTTAGTCAATAAATACATCATGGAGGAGAAATCACTTTCTATTGGATATGCCGATAACAATGGCGCAGTCACCCACCGCATCATTGACCCAATACGTGTCAGCGCTGGTGCCTTGCTTGCTCGTGACCATGCAACTGGTGAAGTTCAGTCCTTTAGAATTCCCCGCATCACCGGCGTTGCACCACTATAGGATTAACCCATGTTGGCCGCCCTTGAAGCTCTCGTGAAGTTGGAATCACCAACTGAAGATTTAGCGGCCTGCCAGGACGTAGTGCGATTAGCAAGTGATCTTGCAGCAACAATTCTTGGGACTCCTGCAGAAATCCGTGAAGTCAATGGTCGTCCCGTTTTTTGGTGGGGCGCTAATAATCCGGAAGTAGTTGTGTTGGCTCACTTGGATACGGTCTGGCCTAAAGGCTCTTTCACACCACTATGGAAAGTAGAAGGAACTAAAGCAACTGGTCCTGGAATTTTTGATATGAAAGCAGGATTTATTCAAGGGCTCTATGCGATGAAGGGCATTACTGGTTCTGCTGCCTTAGTTGCAACCACAGATGAAGAAACTGGAAGTACAACAAGTAAAGAGTTTATTAAGCAGATCTCTGCTCAAGCTAAAGCGGTTTTAGTCTTAGAGGCATCACTTAATGGAATGGTTAAGACTGGCCGTAAGGGCACAGCGATGTATCAAATTAAGATTCACGGTAAGGCATCACATGCTGGTCTTGAGCCAGAAAAAGGTATCAACTCAACCGTTGAGATTGCCCATGCAATCATTGCAGTTGCTGCTTTAGAAAATAAGGAGCACGGAACCACTGTTGTTCCAACAATGTTGCGTGCTGGTAACACAACAAACACAGTGCCAGATTTAGCTGTGCTTGATATAGATATTCGCTCGTATTCAATGGATGATTTAAAGCGCGTGGATAGTGCAATAAAGAATTTGAAGGCCGTTAATGCTGAGGCACGTTATGAAATCACTGGTGGATTTAACCGCCCTCCTCTTGAGACTTCTTCGACAATGGCCCTCTATGAGCGTGCTGAGAAAGTTGCTAAAGAGCTAGGAATGCCCCCTCTAGGTCACGCATCCGTTGGTGGAGCTAGTGATGGCAATTTTGCAGCAGCTGCTGGTGCACAAGTTCTAGATGGTCTAGGTGCAATTGGTGCTGGTGCTCATGCAGCCCATGAATGGGTCGATATCAGCGTTCTTGAGATTCGAAGCAAGTTATTACATGCATTAATTAAGGATTTATTAGATGACTGATGGCCCGTTAATCGTCCAAAGCGATAAAACGCTGCTGTTAGATATCGATCATCCGCTTTCTACAGAGTGTCGGCGTGCAATTGCACCTTTTGCTGAATTAGAGCGTTCCCCTGAACACATTCACACCTATCGTCTCACTCCACTGGGTTTATGGAATGCACGCGCTGCCGGCCATGATGCTGAGCAAGTAATTGATACTTTAATTAAATATTCACGTTATGCCGTACCGCACTCAATTTTAATTGACGTGGCAGAAACAATGTCTCGTTACGGACGCCTGCGACTTGAAGCAGATCCCATCCATGGATTAATCCTTGTTACAACAGATTCCGCAGTTCTTGAAGAAGTCATTCGTGCCAAAAAGATTCAACCATTACTTGGTGCCCGTATTGATAAAGAAACTATTGCTGTGTTGCCAAGTCAGCGCGGACAGATTAAACAATCACTGCTCCGCCTTGGTTGGCCAGCAGAAGACTTTGCTGGTTACGTTGACGGACAAGCCCACGAAATTGCACTCAAGCAAGATGATTGGAAGATCCGTCCCTATCAAGAGTTAGCCGCTGAAGGATTTTGGCATGGTGGTTCAGGCGTAGTTGTTTTGCCGTGTGGTGCTGGAAA
>CANKXJ010000020.1 GCA_947487595.1 Actinomycetota bacterium | reverse complement strand
GCGAGCTCCCCATGTTTCTAGCTCCCAGATGCGATCTGGTGCTTCCTTTGCATGCAGCTCTGCCATACGGAAGTGGCTTAGGAATTTTCCACCGCGCATGGTGTCGCGAAAGTGCACCATCCAACTATCTTTGTCATTGACGTTTCCCATTGATGCAGCTGCGCCACCTTCGGCCATAACTGTGTGGGCCTTGCCAAATAATGATTTACAGATGATTGCAACGCGCAATCCAGCTTCTCTTGCTTCAACAGCAGCGCGCAAACCCGCACCACCTGCTCCAATAACAAGGACATCGTAGTTATGGCGCTCTAGTGTCATAGTCGATCCCCCTTAGAAGAAGTAGAAGTTTGTCCAGGCGCCAGTTGCGACTTGGCGGACATAAATGTCAGCAAATGCGACTGCGGCAAGTGAGTACCAAGCAAACTGTTGGTGTTTGTGATTAAGGATAGAAACCCATGACCATAACTTGTATCGAACTGGGTGCTGAGAAAAATTCTTCAATCGCCCGCCGATAGTGTGACGACAGGAGTGACATGACATTGAGTAGAACCATAATAATGTTGAGCTCACAACAAGTACCAATGAACCAACACTCATGTGGCCCCATTGGCCTTCCGGATTTTTAAATGAAATGATTGCGTCATAACTCAGAATTACATTTAATAGTAAACCCGCATAGAAAAAGTAGCGGTGTGAGTTTTGGATAATAAGTGGGAATCGTGTCTCACCTGTGTACTTCTTATGTGGTTCTGCGACTGCGCATGCTGGTGGTGACATCCAAAATGAACGGTAATAAGACTTGCGGTAGTAGTAACAAGTCATTCTAAAACCTAATGGGAAAATCAAAATAATCAACGCTGGTGAAAGTGCAAAGTTAAAGATCTCTGCACTTACTGGTGTGAAGCCAAGCATTGTCGCCTCTGGGACACACGCCTGCGATAAACATGGTGAATAAAAAGGAGAGATCAAATGATCTTTATAGTAATTAGCATTTTCAAATGCACGAAAGGTTGCATAGATGACGAAAGAGAAGAGAACGCCAAAAGTAATAAGTGGCTGTAACCACCACTTGTCTGTGCGCAGAGTCCGTTCTTTGATCTTTGCTCGCGTTGGTGAAAAAACACCTGACATGAATAACTCCCCCAGCACCATTGGTGGTAACTAGGGGTAAGTCTCCTCTTGCCATTAATAATCGGCTAGGCGCAGAGGCCCTTTAGGACTATGAACTCAAACACAAAAGTAAAGAAAAAATGGCGGAGGGCGTGGGATTTGAACCCACGAAACTTTCGTTTGCCGGTTTTCAAGACCGGTGCACTCGGCCGCTATGCGAGCCCTCCGTGGGAGAGATTACCCGAAGATGGCCTGAGTCGAAAATCGGGTAAAAATTAAGCGGGTAGATCTAACAACTTCTCAATAACTATTGCCACACCATCACTGTCATGTGATGGAGCTACATCTTTTGCATGTTTGATTCCATCTGGGTGTCCATCAGCCATTGCATATGAGCGACCACACCATGCAAGCATTGAAAAATCATTGGGGTTATCGCCAAATGAAACACAATCAGCTGCATCTATTCCAAGTCGCCCAGCAACCTTTGCCAACGTTGTTCCTTTTGATATTCCAAGTGCTGAGATCTCAAGTAGGGATTCTCTTGCGTTTGAATGTGTCACAGTGACTAATCCATCAAGTTCACGAAGTGCTATTTCGAGCATTTCATCTGATGTTAGTTCACCACTACTGCAACGGGCTAACATTTTAAACACTGGCCCTTTTGCTGCATCTTCAATCTTTTCAACACCAACATTATCTAAACCAACATCCCAGCGGGGCACGTAAGTTTTTTCACGGTGGTAGTAATCATGAGTTTCAATTGCAAAAGAAACTTGGGGAATTGCTCCACGCAATCTCTGTGCTATTTCAATTTGTAATTCTTTTGAAATCATCCATTCTTCAATTACTTCTCGTTTTTGCAAGTCATAGAGCATCGCGCCATTGCCACAAATTGCTCCACCAAAGCCAAAAGCTTCTCTGATTTCATTCATCCAGCGCGGTGGACGCCCAGTTATGAAATAGATATGGACACCCAAATCACGGGCTCTAGTGAAAGCATCAATGGTGCGCGCTGTGATTGTTCCATCGTGGTGAACGATGGTTCCATCTAAATCTGTTGCAATGAGTTTGGGGCGCTTACTCACACCAACTCAAATCGTTCTTTGCCAAGAAATGGTTGTAACGCCTTTGGAATATTCACAGTTCCATCTGCATTTTGGTGGTTCTCTAAAATGGCAACAATCATGCGTGGAATGGCAACTAATGTTCCATTCAATGTTGCAACGGCCTTTGTGCCTTCGGCATCTTTGTAACGGATATTCAGGCGGCGGGCTTGGAACTCTGTGCAGTTAGAAGTACTAGTGACTTCGCGGTATGCATCCTGTGTTGGAATCCATGCTTCACAGTCAAATTTACGGTTCGCACTTGACCCAAGGTCCCCTGATGCCACGTCAATGACGCGATAAGGAATCTCCATGGCATTAAGGAACTCTTTCTCCCACTGCAAAATGCGGGCATGTTCTTCTTTAGCTTGATCTGGGTGACAGAAAGAAAACATTTCCACTTTATCAAACTGGTGAACGCGAATAATTCCACGAGTATCTTTTCCATACGTTCCAGCTTCACGGCGAAAACAAGATGAATAACCTGCATAGCGCATTGGTAATTTGTCTCCAGGAAGAATTTCATCCATATGCATTGCAGCTAGCGGAACTTCTGAAGTCCCCACTAAATACACATCATCTTTTTCAATACGGTAAACATTTTCAGCTGCTTGTCCAAGAAAACCTGTGCCTTCCATTGCAGCTGGATTGACCAGTACCGGTGGAATTACTGGAACGAACCCTGCTTTTACTGCCATAGAGATTGCATAGTTAACGAGTGCGAACTCTAGAAGTGCACCTGAACCAGTTAAATAATATGAACGAGAGCCAGCAACCTTTGCACCGCGCTCTGTGTCAATTGCACCAAGGAGTTTTCCTAGTTCAACGTGATCTTTTGGTTCAAAATCAAACTTTCGTGGTGTTCCAACATGTTCTAAAACTTTGAAATCAGCTTCTGCGCCAATAGGTGCACCGGGATCAAGAATATTTGAAAGCTGCATCACTAACGCCTTGGTGTGCTCTTCGGCCTCTGTTCGCTTGCTATCAGCCTCTTTTACAGCCGTTGCTAACTTTTTAGCGTTTTCAAGAAGAGCAATTTTTTCATCACCTTTAGCCGCGCCGACTGATTTAGATAAAACATTTTGCTCTGCGCGTAGTTTTTCAAACTTTTCAATGGCAACACGGCGTAGTTCATCAGATGCAATTACTTGATCAACAATCGATGCATCTTCACCGCGACCCTTTTGTGATGCACGGACTGCATCTGGATTTTCGCGAATGAATTTGACGTCAATCATTTGCCGGCCTTTTCTCGTGGGTATGAACCTAGGAAGCGAATATCTTCACAGATTGCTCGCAACGCTTCGACTGTCTCCTTTACTGGAGCTTCGTTAACGTGGCCCTCGGCATCAATAATGAAATGGTAATGCCCAAGTTCTAGACCTGTTGGACGTGACTGAATAAAAGTTAAGTTAACGTCGCGCTTAGCGAACTCGGTCAAGATATCGAGCAGGGCTCCCGCATGGTCGATGCCGATAAAGACGGCAAGAGATGTGCGATCAAAACCGGTGGCCTTAGGTGGTGTTGCTGGCTTTGAAATCAAAACAAAGCGTGTGATTGCGCCAACGATATCGCCGATGTTGTCTGCAACAACAGTGAGTCCGTAATGTGCTGCAGCAACTGGGGCTGCAATAGCGGCATCAAATTCTCCGCGGCCAATTGCTTCTGCTGCTGCTGCGGTAGATGCAGTTGAGATTAATTCAGCATCTGGATAATTCTTCGCAATATATGCACGGCACTGGGCTTCAGCATGTGGATGTGTCGCAATGCGGCGGATATCAACGGTGTCGCGCTTTGCCATTAAAGCAAAAGAAACGGGCAATGTGACTTCACCAACGATTGAAAGTGGTGATCCTGTTGCTAATTCATCCAGAGTTCTTGCCACAACACCTTCAACAGAGTTTTCAATTGGCACTAGCGCAAAGTGTGCTTTACCAACTCGGACTGCATCTAGGGCTGCGGTGACATTTGCGTAAGGGATGAGAGAATCATTGGAAGAAGTGATCTTTTTTAGAGCAGCTTCAGTGAATGTTCCCTTAGGACCTAAATACGCATATGTGCTCACTGGCTAATGATACCCGAGCACCTTGCGTGCAAATGACGGATTATTTGTAATAAGGACCTCAACACCGTTTTCTAAACAAAAGCGCATATCGTCAGCATCATCAACGGTCCACACATACAAAGGCTTGATTGCATGGGCCATTTCTGGATTTGAGCGTAGAAGCTCCACGCTTGGACCAAGAATGGGTGCAGATGTAAATCGTTGCATCACATAATTCCATCGCTCATGAAGTAAGGCCACTGTTTTCTGTTGTGGGTTGATCTTTCGAATATTTTCAACCGCTAGCCAGGAAAATGACATCAAGACAACATCTGTCTCTAGCTCTTCTTGTTCTAGTAGTTCTAAAACTTTCTTTTCAACCATACTTCCTTGCGGGACTGGATGTTTGGTTTCAATCGCAAGTTCCATATCGTTATCTCGAGCAAGTTCTAATAACTCCTCCAGCAAAACTGCTTGCGGGTACTGCTGTTTTATTTGTGGGTATGTCATCTCTGCGATTCGACCGGCATATCCAGCGGTGCGCTTCATATCGGCGTCATGCCATAACAAAATCTGGTTATCTTTTGTCAGGCGGACATCGCACTCCATGCCATCGGCGCCTTGATCGACCGCGGCTTTATATGCATCCATGGTCATCTCTGGGAAATCTATAGAGGCTCCGCGGTGGGCATATATTTTCATGATTAAAGATTAACAGGGGTTAGGCTTATGCCCATGAGCGCTATTTACTTCCAGAGCAGTGCGCGCTCGGCTGACGGTTTACAACGCAGTGGAAATGAAGATTCTGCTTTTATTTCTGGTCGCCTCATTGCAGTTGCTGATGGAATGGGTGGACATGCTGGTGGTGAAGTTGCATCAAAGATTGCAATTAAAGCTCTGCAAAAACTTAGCCCTGTACTAACAAGTTCAGAGATTGATGCTGATTCCATAGAAGATTTACTTCTTCACTCGCTGTTCACTATTGATTCACAGATAGGTGAATACGCCGAGGAGGTAACTGAGCTCCGTGGAATGGGCACAACCCTGACCGCGCTATTGCTTGTTGATACAAACATTGCATTGCTGCATGTGGGAGATTCTCGCTGCTATCGCCTGCGCGCAAACACATTAGAACAGTTGAGCAATGACCACACAGTTATTCAAGAACTTCTGGATCAAGGTGCTATTTCACAATCTGATGTGGCAGATCACCCACAACGCTCTGTTTTAACTCAAGCGTTAATGGGCCAAGGCACAGTTACTCCTATTTTGCAGATTTATGAAGTGAAAGAGAAGGATCGTTATCTACTCTGCAGTGATGGTTTGTCTAGTGTTTTAACTGAAAAAGAGATTAAATCCTTATTAAAGAAATCTGATCGCTCTGATGCTCTCAAAGCACTTATCGATGCTACTTACATCAATGGTGCACCAGATAACGTCACTGTTATTGTTGCCGACATAACCGGTGATGAAGTCACAACCAATGAAGTTTTAGGAGCGGCGCAATGATTAACTCGCTCTTTGGTGACCGCTACAAGCTTGGCGAAATGATTGGCACTGGCGGAATGGCCGATGTGTATGTTGCCGAAGACACTCGCCTTGCACGCCAAGTTGCGATAAAAGTATTGCGCAGTGATTTAGCCCGTGATCCTTCATTTGTTGCCCGATTTAGAAAAGAAGCGCTAGCTGCTGCTGGTTTAAATCACCCTGGAATTGTTGCAGTTTATGACTCTGGTGAAACCCCTGCCCCGTACATAGTCATGGAGTTAGTCTCTGGCCACACTTTGCGCGATCTCATTCATAACGGGGAGCGTGTGCCACTCAAGCGCGCACTTGAAATAGGTGAAGGAATCTTGGCGGCTCTTAATTATTCACATGAGCGCGGAATCGTTCACAGAGATATCAAACCTGCCAACATCATGATTACTGATCATGGCGATGTGAAAGTGATGGATTTTGGTATTGCGCGCGCCCTTGCAGATCTTGGTGCAACGTTAACTAGCACCTGGAACATTGTTGGTACTGCCCAATACCTCTCTCCTGAGCAAGCTCTTGGTGAAGTTGCAGATTTGCGCAGTGATATTTACTCAACTGGATGTTTGCTCTATGAAGTATTAACTGGGCAGCCACCATTTACTGGTGACACACCCGTTTCAATCGCCTACCAACATGTTTCTGGTGTTTTAGTAACACCTAGCAAAATCCAACCCGATCTACCTGAAGGTGTTGATGTCATTCTCTCTGTGGCCCTTGCTAAGAAACCTGAGGATCGTTACCAATCAGCAGCCCTGATGCTCGATGATTTATTGAAAGTGGGAACTGGCCAAGCCCTCACTACAACTATTCCTAAAGTTAAAATCTCACGCCGCAAAGTATTAGTGGGTGCGTTGAGTTCAGTTCTTGCAATTACTGTAATTGCCGCTGGTTTATTTGTTACTCGCCCGGGTGTGGATACTAATAATCTGCCTCAAATCCCTAATGTTGTGGGGTTGACTCAAACTGATGCTCAAGCTCTTCTCAGTGATTATGTTGTAACAATCCAACGTGCTCATGATGGTCGAATTCCTAGAGATCGAGTTGCTAGCCAGATACCTCTTGCAACAACACGTGCACAAAAAGGCTCTGGAGTTGTTTTAACTATTTCAGATGGTCCAGGAGATGCGATTATTCCCACAGATTTAGTGGGCATGTCACTCATTGATGCCCGCGCAGCGCTCAGTGCTGTTGGTTTAGTTGTCTCTCGAACAGAGGCCCTTCCTTCGGATGAAGCACTTGGAACTGTTTTGAAAGTAACTCCTGAGCCTGGTTCCACTATTACTGCAGGCAGCGGAGTTGTGTTACAAATTGCTAGTGGCCAGGTTGTAGTCCCTGCACTTATTGGTGTTGATGCAATCCAAGCCAGAACGCTGCTTGTTCAAGCTGGATTCTTAGTTAATGCCATTGATGCATACGATGCAAACCAACCTATTGGTGTTGTTATCAGACAAGCACCTGACGGTGGCACAACACAAACAATTGGTAAATCAGTAACTATTACAGTTAATAAAGCACCTTAAGAACGGCTACCAACAACTGGTGATAAACCAACTGCTTTAGCTTTTGCATTCTTATCACCACATGCACTCAACCAATTAGCTAACATCTGATGGCCGTGTTCAGTAAGTACTGACTCTGGATGAAACTGCACGCCTTCAATCGGTAATGTGCGATGGCGCATTGACATCACAATTCCTGATTCAGTAGATCCTGTGATTTCTAAATCTGCACCCACTGTGTCTCGCTCAACACACAGGGAGTGATATCTAGTTGCTGTAAATGGTGATGGTAGATCTTCAAGAACACCTTGTTGTTGGTGATGTACTAAAGAGGTTTTTCCATGCAGTAGTTCTGGTGCGCGTGAAACAGTTGCGCCAAATGCCACACCAATTGCTTGATGGCCTAAACACACACCAAAAACTGGAATCTTTTTCTCAGCGCAAAATTTAATCATTTCAACACTGACTCCAGCCTTTTCAGGAACGCCGGGTCCAGGTGAGATGAGCACGCCTCCATAGTTCGCAGCCTCTTCAGCCTTCACGGCATCGTTTCTCACCACAGTGCACTCTGCGCCTAGCTGTTGCAGGTATTGCACCAAGTTAAAGACAAAGGAGTCGTAGTTATCGACGACAAGGATCTTGGTGGCCATAGGAGCATTCTTGCTCATGGTGTATCTTTCGCGTATGCCTAAATCAAAGCTCCGTAAGAAAGTCGCCGAAGCGCGCGCCCATAACCAGGAAGTTGTCGTTGAAACTCCTCATGGCCCGCTAGAGAGCCCTAAGTGGTTAGCCCCAACGATGGTCACTGCCTTTTTGATTGGCCTGTTCTGGATTGTGATCTTCTATGTCACTCAGACCCAATATCCAATCCCAGGCATCGGTGCATGGAACATGATTGTTGGCTTTAGCTTTATCGGTGTGGGCTTCTCACTAGCCACCCGCTGGCGTTAATACCTTCTTAATTACACGCATGTAATTCAATCCACATTGTGGGTAAAGGCTGTGGATAACTTCTTATCTTTTATTCAGGGTTAATTGAGCGGCAATAACTCCGCCTACTAATCCACCAAGGTGGGCTTTCCAATCAATTCCGCCTAAAACAAAACCAATTGCAAAGTTAATTCCGATAATTACATAGATCGAACGTGTATCTGTGCCGATGCGCTTTCCAACTATTGCAATGGCTCCAAATAAACCAAAGACGGCACCTGATGCCCCCACTGAATAAGAGGAAGGAGATGCAAAGTAGGCAGAGGTTAAAGAGCCAGTAAGGAGTGAGAAGAAAAAGATTAATAACATCTTATTCTTACCAAAAGCAGCTTCTAATGGATTGCCTAAAACCATGAGGGCATACATATTAAAACCAAGGTGTAGTAGCCCGGCATGAACAAGTGAGACGGTAAATAATCGATACCACTCATTAGTTGCCATTAAATAATCAAGATTGGGTAAAACTAAACGCATTTCGATTGATGGAACAACCATCTGCAGCAGATATGCACCGCAGATTAATGCGATTAAAGAATAAGTAGCAGAACGCTTAAGCAACGGTGACGCTGTTGATTGTTATTGGTGTGGCTGGCTTATCTTGCCCACCAGTCTTTGCTTTAGCGATGGCATCAACCACAGCCTGGCTAGCAGAATCCTTTACTTCACCAAAGATTGAGTGCTTGCGATTTAACCAGGTAGTTGGTGCAACGGTAATAAAGAACTGTGAACCATTTGTTCCTGGGCCTGAGTTAGCCATTGCAAGAATGTATGGGCGATCAAAAACTAACTCTCCGTGGAACTCATCTGCGAAGCGATAACCAGGTCCGCCAGTTCCTTGACCAAGTGGATCTCCACCTTGAATCATGAAACCGTCGATGACGCGGTGAAAGATTGTTCCGTCATAAAGATTGGCATTTGTCTTATTTCCAGTGCGTGGATCAGTCCACTCTTTTTCACCAGTTGCTAACTCAACAAAGTTTGCAACAGTCTTTGGTGCATGGTTAGGAAATAGCTCGATGACGATGTCACCGAGTGATGTGTGAAGGGTCGCTGTAGTAGTCATAACGTGGAGACCAGGGGAATCGAACCCCTAACCCCCGCCTTGCAAAGGCGGTGCTCTACCAATTGAGCTAGGTCCCCGTTTGAGAGCGGGGTGGGCCTAGATGGACTCGAACCATCGACCTCTTCCTTATCAGGGAAGCGCTCTAACCAGGCTGAGCTATAGGCCCGCAACAAAGATGAATCTCGATTGCAGAAGCGCAAGGTTACCTTGAACTTCCCTAACTCCCAAAATGGCGAGCTATGGCCTACACCTGCAGGTATAAACCATACTGACTTTTTGGGCAAATCTCATCTTCATGAGGTAGAGGATTCATTCCTACTGCACCGCTATTTGTAATCCTTCTATCGCGCACAACGCAATTATCTCTTGAACTTAGCAGCTTCTTCACTGCCACCTGTGACATTGCCTTTGGAGTAGCTGTGAGCACCAACACCTGCAAGTTGCCCATTGTGCACCACAAGGTATTCGTCGCGAATCGCACGACCTTCGAAATAACACTCTAAAACTTCACGTACTCCGGCTGCATATCTGGTCTGTGCTGACAGACTTGAACCTGAGATGTGCGGTGTCATACCGTGATTTGGCATAGTGCGCCATGGATGATCTTGAGGGGCTGGTTGTGGGAACCAAACATCTCCTGCATACCCTGCCAGGTGTCCACTCTGTAATGCCCTAGCAACGGCGTCACGGTCACAGATTTTGCCACGTGCAGTGTTAACCAGATAACTACCACGCTTCATCTTGGAGATCATTGAGTCGTTGAACAAGTGTTCCGTCTCTGGATGCAAGGGACAATTTATTGTGACTATATCCACGACCTTGACCATGCTTTCTACACTGTCATGCCAAGTAAGATTCAACTCTTGTTCCACCAATGCTGGCAAACGATGACGATCAAAGTAATGTAAATGCACATCAAATGGTTTTAAGAGTTTTAAAACTCGTAGACCTATACGACCCGCAGCTACGGTTCCCACGTGCATACCTTCAATGTCATAACTTCGAGCCACGCAATCTGCAATGTTCCACTCACCATCTATAACCTGCTTATAACTAGGAATATAATTTCTCACCAGGCTCAACATCTGCATCACAATATGCTCCGCTACTGAGTTGGAATTACAATAAGTAATCTCTGCCACGGTGACACCATTGTCCATCGCTGCCTGTAAATCCACATGGTCTGACCCAATACCTGCTGTTAATGCCATCTTCAATTTCGGTGCCCGAGCAATTCTCTCCGCTGTGAGATATGCAGGCCAAAATGGTTGACTAATCACTATTTCAGCATCTGTTAGGTGTCGTTCAAATTCACTGTTCGGTCCGTCTTTGTCAGATGTGACAACTAGTTCATGTCCCAAATCTTTCAAAAACTTTGTTAGACCCAAAGCGCCAGTCACACTACCCAACAATTCCCCAGGTTGAAAATCTACTGTATGTGGGTTTGCAACTGTCTGACCATCCGGATATTTTTTAATAACTGGAATACCATCTCTTGCATAACTGGTTGGGTATCCAGTTGTAGGATCTTCATACAAAACACAAAGTATTTTTGCCATACCCACTCCTATTATAAATTTGCACTTATTTGCACTTTATCAAACTCTTCCTTATTCGGGAAGGGTTCTCACCAGGTTGAGTTAGAGGCCTGGCTAGTCGATCGTTTCTGATGCAAAAGGGCAAGGTCCTTTTGAACTTCACTACTAACTTTTCGAGGAAATCTCATCTTCGCTGTTCTTGGTCACCGAGACCAATGCCACGCCTTCATCCAGGTTCACTAGGCGCACACCCATTGAATCACGCCCAGTTTGGCGAACTTGGGCTG
>CANKXJ010000019.1 GCA_947487595.1 Actinomycetota bacterium | reverse complement strand
CGTCTTTTCACAAAGGCGAAGGAGCAAGTTACGCACTCTATGGTCTATGCATTCAACGACCGTAAAGATAAGAAGGGCGATTTCCGTCGCCTATGGATTCAGCGCATTAACGCTGGTTGCCGCGAACACGGTCTTACATACAACCGCTTCATCCAAGGCCTTAAGGCTGCTGGAGTGGAAGTAGATCGTCGTGTTCTTTCAGATCTAGCAACAAATGATCCAGCTACATTCAAGACACTTGTTGATGTTGCTCGCAAGAGCCTTGTATCTGCTTAATAGATCCCAATGATTGAGAGCCTTAACTCGCCACATATAGCGCGAGTTAAGGCTCTTATTGGTTCTAGGGGAACAAAAGAGCGTAAATCTTCAGCACACTTTGTTGCAGAAGGCTTGCAATGTGCTCGTGAGGCAATAGTTGCAACTACTGGTCCACGTATTGAAACATTGTATGTGACGCCAAGTGGGCGAGTAAAAGTAGAGCCGATATCTGATTTAACAGCGTTCAATGTTGTTGAAGTTAGCGATGAGGTCATGAGGGCGATGTCAGAGACAATTACACCGCAAGGAATTCTGGCAGTGTGCTCTATCCCTTCGAGTTCCCTAGATTCAATTGCACTCAACGGAACTCGTAAATTTGTCTATCTCTCAGAGATACAAGATCCAGGTAATGCGGGAACGATCATTCGATCTGCAGACGCCTTTGGTATTGATGCCGTTATTACATCACCTGGAAGTGTTGATCTCTATTCTCCGAAGGTTGTGCGCAGTACCGCTGGTTCACTCTGGCACACACCTGTATTTGAAAACATGGAGTTATCTACGGTTTTAGCCCTTGGTATTCAAGCTTTCACCTTGGCAGCAGAAGGTCAAAAATCATTGAAGGACCTGAAGATCACTAGAGATTGTGTGGCAATTTTTGGCAATGAGGCCAGGGGATTATCAACTGCCCAAGGCGTATCTTCTATTGAGCAAGTCAAAATATCGATGCCTGGTAATGCCGAAAGCCTGAATCTTTCAGCGGCGGCAACCATTGTTATGTATCACCTAGCAAATATCCCATCTTCCTAAACTCTCACAGGATAGAGTTGGCTCTATGCGCCAAGAAGATGTCTCACAATGGGTTAAAGATGCCCAAAGCGCTTTTAACGCCGCAAGTGATTTGGACTCTCTCAAAGCTGCTCGTCTAGCCCATTCCGGAGATAAGGCACCGATTTCACTTGCCTCACGAACTCTTGGTTCTCTTTCACCGGATGAAAAAGCTAGTTTTGGAAAAATTATTGGAGATGGCAAAGCAGCCATTGCCGAGGCCCTAGCGCAAGCAACAGAAAAGCTAGAGGCGGAGCGCGATAAGAAAGTTTTGCTGGAAGAAGTCGTTGATATTACCTTGCCCGTTAATCGCAGACACCGCGGTGGATTACATCCGATTTCTATTATTAAAAATGAGGTATCTGACTTTTTCATTGAACAAGGTTATGCAGTGGCTGAAGGCCCAGAGCTTGAGTCTGGTTGGTTGAACTTTGATGCACTCAATATCCCTGCGGATCATCCAGCTCGCACAATGCAGGACACATTCTTTGTTGAGCCAGTTGAATCAGGAATGGTGCTTCGTACTCACACATCACCTGTTCAAATTCGCACGATGCTGACTCAAACTCCACCCATTTATGTCATCTGTCCTGGGCGAACATTTAGAGCAGATGAGTTGGATGCAACGCATAGTCCAGTTTTTCATCAGGTAGAAGGCTTAGTTGTTGATAAGGGCATCACGATGGCCCACCTCAAAGGAACGCTGGATAACTTTGCCCGTCATATGTTTGGTCCAGATGTGACAACCCGTCTTCGCCCATCATTTTTCCCATTCACTGAACCAAGTGCTGAGGTCGACATATTCTTTAACAATCGCTGGATTGAATGGGGCGGTTGTGGAATGGTCAATCCAAAGGTTCTACAAAGTTGTGGAATAGATACCGATGTTTATAGTGGCTTTGCTTTTGGAATGGGATTAGAGCGAACTTTGATGGTGCGACATGGCATTACAGATATGCATGACATTGTTGAAGGAGATCTGCGTTTCACGCGCCAATTTGGGGTGGGACTCTAATGCGCGCACCTCTATCGTGGATAAAAGAGTTTGTAGATATCCCTGCAAAGGTAAGTGCAGATGAGATCTCTGATGGCCTTATTCGTGTTGGCTTTGAAGTTGAAGAAATCATCTATCAGGGCGCTGATTTAACTGGTCCACTTAAGTTTGCAAAAGTGCTCTCGATTGAAGAGTTAACTGAACATAAGAAACCTATTCGCTATGTGGGCATCGATTGTGGCGAAAAGGAAACACGCTATGTCATTTGTGGTGCTACGAATTTTGCAGTGGGGGACATGATTGTTGCAGCTCTTCCTGGGGCTGTGTTGCCTGGAGATTTCGCAATCAGTGCCCGTGAGACTTATGGCAAAACCTCTAATGGAATGATCTGCTCTGCTCGTGAACTAGGCATTAGTGATGAACATTCCGGAATCATGGTTTTCTCAGAGGCCGATGCAAAAATAGGTGCCGATGCAATAGAGGGCTTGCAGATTAATGATGTGATTTTTGATGTGGCAGTTAATCCGGATCGTGGTTATGCATTAAGTATTCGAGGAATAGCCCGCGAGGTCGCCGGATCACTTGGCCTTAAGTTCACAGATCCAGTGGATGCGCTGCGTTCATTAAAGTGTTCAGAAACCGGCAAAGGTGTGAGTGCAAAGATTGAGGATAAATCTTCAGCCTCAGTTTTCTATCTTCGTACCATGTCCAGCTTTGATCCAAAGGCCACAACGCCTCTATGGATGCGCAGACGAATTGAGAAGATGGGTATGCGCTCAATTTCATTGGTTGTGGATGTTACTAACTACGTCATGTTAGAACTTGGCCAACCATTACACGCCTTTGATAAATCAAAAATCAAAGGTGGGCTCACTGTTAAGCGTGCTGGTAAGGCACAGAAATTCGTAACCTTGGATGGACAAGAGCGCACATTAGATCCAGATGATTTGATGGTCTGTGATGATGATCAACCGTTGGCATTGGCTGGAACTATGGGTGGTCTTTCATCAGAGATCACTCAAGCTACGACTGAGATTGCTTTAGAAGCTGTTCGATTTGATCCCGTGTGTATTGCTAAAAACTCGCGCAGGCACAGACTCTCTTCTGAGGCATCTAGGCGTTTAGAGCGAAGTGTCGATCCTTCTTTGGCTGAGTTCGCTTCTGCACGATTTGTTCAACTATTAACGTCGCATAGTTCTGCGGTTCATGTGGCAACTGTTGTTGCAGGCGAGCCCCTTTATCCACCAGTTGTGAAGATTGATCCAACCTATATCTCTAGGATTCTTGGCTTTGAAGTATCAAATGCTGATGTGGCGCGCATCCTTCGCCTCATTGGCTGCGATGTGGATGAAAAGAACTGGACTGTAGATCCACCATCATGGCGTCCGGATTTAGTAGGCGTTTCAGATTTTGCTGAAGAAGTAGCGCGCATGATTGGTTACGACAAGATTCCTTCTATCTTGCCACCACGACCACTACACGCATCTTTAACCCCAACTCAAAAGCGTCGCAGAGCTGTTGCGACAATGCTTGCAAGTCGTGGATTAGCTGAAGTTCAAACATTCCCATTCACAAACCAGGAAACTATCGATGCAATGGGCTTTGTTGGAGAGCGCGCATCTACTTATGCGATAGCTAATCCAATGTCTGAAGAGTTTCCCTTGATGCGCGTGCATTTAGTTCCGGGGTTGATTGAAGTTGCCCAACGCAACATCAGTCGCGGGGCAAAGGATTTTGCAATCTTTGAAATGGGATCAATTTTCCGTAGTGCACAGAAGTTAGTCTCAGCAATTTCACCTGACTTGTCAAAGCGTCCAGGCCAGAAGGTTATTGAAGAGATTTTTGCATCTGTGCCACCACAGGCTTATCACGTGGCTGGTTTGCTCGTAGGCAAAGTAGAGAATGAGAATTGGCAAGGAAAAGCTCGGTCCTACACCTGGCACGATGCAATTGAGTATGCGCAAGATATCTTGGCGCTATGTAATCTTGAGTGGAGTATTAAGCGCTCTGATTTTGCACCATGGCATCCAGGACGATGCGCTGAGTTAATCGTTGATGGAAAAGCTGTGGCACATGCCGGCGAGCTGCACCCACGAATCATTGCTAAATATGGATTGCCTGAGCGAAGTGTGGCATTTGCCGTTGGCTTAAGCGCTCTCCCGGATTCATCTCTCGTACGCCCCACACGTGTGGGAACAATGCCAGCAGCCCTACAAGATGTTGCACTAATTGTTGATGAGAAAGTGACTGCAGCCCAAGTTCAAGCGGCGTTAACAGAGGGTGCTGGAGATCTACTTGAATCAATTTCTCTCTTTGATCGATACGACAAGATTGGTGATGGGAAAATCTCCCTGGCATTCACCCTTGTCTTTAGAGCACCGGATCGCACGCTCACTGGCGATGAAGTTTCAGCCATGCGTGAGGCAGCTACTGCGGTGGCAGCCAAGAAGTGCGGAGCAGTAGTTCGTACCGCATAAATATGCAGATGGTTGCATAAATATCGACTAGGAGATATCCTAGGATCATGAAAACAGCGGTCATTGGTGCAAGCGGCTATGCCGGGGGAGAACTCCTTCGTTTGCTAGCAGTTCATCCCCATTTTCAAGTCACGGCTATTAGCGCTCACTCTAATGCCGGCGAGCTAGTCACATCCGTCCACCCACACCTAACAACTCACAACGGTGAGAAGTTTTTAGCTGTTTCAGAGATAGATTTTTCAGATATCGAACTCGTCTTTATAGCATTGCCACATGGTGAATCAGCATCACTCATTTCAAAGATGCCACCTACGGCAAAGATTGTTGATCTTGGTGCGGATTACAGATTAGAAGATGCTTCTGCGTGGGAAAAATATTATGGCGGAGCCCATGCTGGAGCTTGGGTCTATGGTCTACCTGAACTCAGTGCGGGACAGCGTCAAGCCATTGCTAAGGAAAGCAAAGTGGCCAATCCTGGTTGCTATGCAACCGCTATCACTTTAGGTATTGCACCTGCAGTGAACCATGTTGATGTCAGTGACGTAGTTGTTGTTGCGGCATCTGGAACAACTGGTGCGGGTAGAAGTGCCAAGATCAATTTGATTGCAAGTGAGGTCATGGGATCGCTGACCTCATATAAGTTCGGTGGAGTTCATCAACACACTCCTGAGATAGAGCAGGCCGTATCCGCTATTGCTCAAAAGCCAGTAAAGATCTCTTTCACGCCAATACTTGCTCCAATGCCTCGTGGCATTCTGGCAACCATTACGGCCAAATTAACCAAGCCTATGAGTTCTAAAGAGGCACACGATCTCTTTGCTAAGCATTATCAGGGGGAGTATTTCGTAGATGTATTACCTCTTGGCCAGATGCCTAAGACTGGTTCTGTCACAGGATCTAACAAGGTTCAAATACAGGTTGCCGTCGATGAACACACTCAACGTTTGGTAATTAGTGTTGTCCTAGATAATTTAGGAAAAGGCGCAGCTAGCCAAGCGATCCAAAATGCAAACATCATTACTGGTTTTCATGAAGGTTCTGGTCTATCAACTGATGGCTTAGGCGCATGAAACTACCTGCCGGCTTTGTAGGAGCTGCTTGTGCTGCAGGTTTAAAGAGCACGGGAGCACTTGATTTAACGCTGATTGAAAACACAGGGCCTACCTTTTTCGGGACTGCCGTATTCACATCAAACAAAGTGGTTGCAGCACCGGTCATCTGGAGCAAGCAAGTAGTCAAAGATCAGATTGTTAGAGCGGTAGTGCTCAACTCTGGCGGGGCAAATGCCTGCACCGGACCACAAGGATTTGCTGATACGCATGCAACAGCGGAGTTGGTAGGAAAGTTACTAGAAGTTTCATCGGGTGAAGTAGTCGTTTGCTCAACTGGCCTTATTGGTGAATTACTACCCATGACAAAGATTGAAAGTGGCATTAGATCTATTGCATCAGTTCTCAAGTCTGAGTCACTTCAGGAGTGCGCACAAGCCATCATGACAACAGATTCAGTACCTAAGATCGCACAGGCAACCCTAGGCAAAGTTGAAGTTGCAGGTATCGCCAAAGGCGCCGGAATGTTGGCTCCGGCTTTAGCAACCATGCTCTCTGTTGTTATGACAGATGGGCAAGTTGGTTCCAATGCGGCAAAGATATTTGCTCAGGTAACTGATCGAACCTATAACCGAATAGATTCAGATGGCTGTACGTCCACCAATGACACAGTCCTATTCATGGCATCAGGTGCTTCTGGTCAAACACTTTCTGATTCAGAGTTAGAAGAGTTGTTGATGAAAGTGTGTGGGTCTCTCGCGGCGCAACTTATTGAAGATGCTGAGGGCTCTACCAAATCAGTTGCGATTACAGTGGACAACGCCGTGAGTGAAAAGGATGCCGTCGAAGTAGCCAGAGCGTGTGCTCGTAACAACTTACTCAAGGCAGCAATTTTTGGTGGAGATCCAAACTGGGGCAGAGTATTAGCTGCCGTTGGTACGGCAGATGCGCATATGGATCCACTAAGAATTGATGTAAGCCTCAATGGTGTTCAAGTGTGCACAAACAGCGCACCGGATGCCGATAAGAGTAAAGTTGATTTCAGTAACCGATTAGTAGAGATTGTTATTGATCTCAAAGTAGGCAAAGCCAGTGCAACTGTGATGACTAATGACCTTTCACATGACTATGTGCATGAGAACTCGGCGTATTCAACATGATCGTCGTTAAATTCGGCGGGCATGCCATGAAAGATGAAAACGGGGCTTTTGCTCAGGCAATTGCAGCGGCTCAAGCAACAGGTGAGTCCGTTGTTGTTGTGCACGGTGGCGGACCTCAAATTGATGCGGCGTTGAAAGCTAAGGGAATTGAAAGTTCATTCGTTGGGGGTTTTCGCTACACAACACCAGAGATTTTTGAAGTTGTGGAGACGGTCCTTGCTCATGAAGTTGGACCTAAAGTCGCACAGGTTCTTATAGCCGGTGGCATCAAGGCCGAAGCACTATCAGGTCGCGCGTTGCCGACTCTGATTGCAAGAAAGAAGACATCATTAGTTGATGGAAGCGTTGCAGATCTAGGGCATGTGGGTGATGTTGTCAGGGTCGATGTTTCGGCGCTAAGAGAACTTGTTAGCAAAGGAATTGTTCCAGTAGTTGCACCGATAAGTAGTGATGAAAGTGGCGCTGGTGGATTGAATGTGAACGCCGATTTAGCTGCTGCCGCTATTGCTGGCGCACTAAATGCTTCTGCATTAATCGTTATGACAGATGTTGCTGGGATTTACCGTAATTGGCCAGATACTTCTTCATTAATTGAGTCGATTTCATCAGAAGAGCTCAGCGCCATAAAGGCAGGATTTGCTGAGGGTATGGCACCTAAAGTCCAAGCCGCATTGGACGCAGTTGCAGGTGGTGCTAAAGCTGTGAGAATTATTGACGGTACGGATCCAAACAGCTTTGCGGATGCATTGCTGAGCAAAGGTGGAACGTTGGTGATCGCATGAAAAACACAGATCTCATAAAGCAGTGGAAGAACACAACCCAGAACAACTACGGTGTGCCATCCCTTGCTCTTGTAAAGGGCAAGGGCATCGTCGTTACTGATGCCGATGGGAAGCAGTACTTGGATTTCTTAGGCGGAATCGCGACTAGTGTTTTGGGCCATGCACATCCAGCCATTGTGAAGGCTGTTAGCAAGCAGATTGCACTGCTAAGCCATGTGAGTAATTTCTATGCCCACCCCAACGCCGTTGCATTAGCTGCAAAGCTAATTGAAATGACGGGTGATAAGGGCGCACGAGTTTTCTTTTGCCAATCTGGTGCTGAAGCTAATGAGGCAGCGTTAAAGCTTTCTCGTCGCACAGGACGTAGTCGAATCATTGCTGCGCAAGGTGCCTTCCACGGCAGAACAATGGGTGCCCTTTCAATGACTGGACAACCTGCAAAGCGTGAACCATTTTTACCTTTGGTTAAAGGCGTTACGCATGTTACCTATGGCGACATCGAAGCAATGCGTCGTGCTATTTCAAGAAAGACCGCCATGGTGATCCTTGAACCAATCATGGGTGAAGCCGGAGTGATCATTCCACCAGTTGATTACTTGGCACAGGTGAGAAAACTCTGTGATTCATATGGTGCTCTATTGGTAATCGACGCTGTGCAAACAGGTATGGGTCGCACAGGCGATTGGTTTGGCTATGAGTATTCAGGGATAAAACCAGATGTGATTACTTTGGCCAAAGGCTTAGGAGGTGGATTGCCGCTAGGCGCCATGATCGCTTTAGGAAAGGCAGCATCACTGTTTGAAGCCGGAGATCACGGCACAACATTTGGTGGCAATCCAGTAACTACTGCTGCTGGTCTTGCAGCCATTGCAGTCATTGAAAAAGACAAGCTTATTGAAAAGAGTGTTCTGCATCATGAATACCTGTTAACAGAGTTAGCAATGGTTAAGGGTGTGAAAGAAGTGCGTGGGGCTGGTCTGCTGATTGGAATTGAGTTGGATTCACCTACTGCAAAAGAGTTTGCTGCCAAGATGGCAAAAGCTGGCGTTTTGGTGAATGCGGCCAATGAATCAACTATTCGTATTGCACCTGCTCTCATCGTCACTCAGGCACAGCTGGTGAAATTTGTTTCCACTTTTAGAAAGGTGATCAGTGATGGCAAGTAATGCAACGAATGTTTCTGCGCGCAGAGCAAAGGCTATTGCACTGATTCAATCTGGAACCATTCATTCGCAATCTGATTTGGTCGTTGCCTTAAAAAAGAGTGGATATCGAGTCACTCAGGCAACTGCTAGTAGAGATCTAGAAGAGATTGGTGCGGTTCGTGGACGTGGCAGAGGTGGTGAATCTGTTTATCAAATCAGAGAGTCATCTGATGATGCTCTCTCTCGCATTAATCCTGTGCCATCAAAGTTAATTCTCTCCGTTGATCACAGTGCCAATTTGGCCGTGATTCATACTCCACCAGGGGCGGCGCAGTTTGTAGCTAGTTCACTCGACCACGCCAATCTCACAGGTGTTATAGGCACGATTGCAGGCGACGACACGATTATCCTTGTGTCCAAGAAAGCAACAGGTGGGGCGCAATTAGCGAAAGAATTACTCGCTTACGCAGCAACTAAGAATGGGAGAAAGTAAATGGCGCTCTGGGGTGCTCGTTTTAGTGGTGGCCCTGCTGATGCTGTCTTTGCACTCTCTCGTAGCGCCCACTTTGATTGGCGGTTAGCCCCCTATGACATTCGTTCATCCCTTGCACATCTATCTGTTTTGGAATCAAGTAAGTTAGTTTCAAAAGATGATGCAGCTGCGATTCGTGGTGCTCTCAAGGAGTTAGCCGCTGAAGTATCCAAGGGCTCTTTTATTGCAGATGCTTCAGATGAAGATGTTCATAGCGCCCTCGAGCGTGGGTTAACTGCAAAGCTCGGCCCTATCGGGGGAGCACTTCGTGCTGGCAGATCGCGCAATGATCAAGTCACAACCGATCTTCGCCTCTTTGCTATCGATCACATGTTGGAAGTTGCTTCACTGATTACTGCGTTGAATACCGCAGTTTTGAGTAAAGCTAATGAGTATGTAAACGATAGTGCTCCAGGATTTACTCATATTCAACATGCCCAACCAGTTACATTTGGTCATGAATTAGCAAAGCACGCCCATGCTTTTGCAAGAGATCTTGATCGCATTAACGACTGGCTAAAGCGCACATCAGTGAGCTCTCTTGGAGCCGGTGCTCTGGCTGGATCATCTCTTCCATTAGATCCAGCCCATACAGCTAAGAACTTAGGCTTTGATACAAGCTTTGCTAACAGCATTGATGCAGTCAGTGATCGTGATTATGTTGCTGAAGCGTTATTTATCTGCGCAACAATAGGTTTGCACTTATCTCGTATTGGTCAAGAGTGGACGCTATGGGCATCGACAGAGTTTGCTTGGGCCAAGGTTGCAGATGAGTACTCAACTGGTTCATCAATCATGCCTCAGAAGAAGAATCCAGATATGGCAGAGCTGGCACGAGGCAAGTCAGGACGTCTGATTGGCAATCTTGTTTCAGTAATGACGATGCTCAAAGGTCTGCCTTTCGCATATAACCGCGATTTACAAGAAGATAAAGAACCGCTCTTTGACAGCATTGACACTTTGCTTCTTGTTCTACCTGCAATAACAGGAATGGTTGCTACAACTGATTTTAATCGAGAGAAAATGGCAGCAGCAGCTCCAACTGGTTTCTCTTTAGCAACTGAAATCGCCGATTACTTGGTTCGAAAGAATGTTCCTTTTGCTTCTGCCCATGAATCTGCAGGCAAGTGCGTTGCTTTATGTGAGAAGAGTTCTCGACAATTACATGAACTCAGCGATGATGAATTCAAGTCGATTCACCCTTCTCTGGATGGGGGAGTCAGAGACGTACTTAATGTTGCTGGGGCATTGAATTCACGGACCACAGCAGGAGGAACTGCGCCAGCATTAGTTGCTGAGCAGATCAAATTGGCATTGCAAGAAAATCTGACGCAATCTAAGAAAATAGCCGCCAAAGCGCAGGCCTTTTCAGAGATGATGGGGGCATGAACCTTCTCGAAGATCTACGCTGGCGCGGGCTTTTAGCCCAGTCCACCGATGAGGCTGCTCTCCTTGAATCACTGAAAAAACCCATCACTTTGTATGTGGGCTTTGATCCAACTGCGCCTTCACTTCACGTTGGCAACCTCGTAGTTCTACTTGTTCTTCGCCGTTTTCAATTAGCTGGTCACACACCAATAGCTCTCGTGGGCGGTGCTACAGGATTAGTGGGAGATCCCAGCGGTAAGAATGAAGAGCGCACACTGAATAGCACTGAAATCGTTGCAGGCTGGGTCAACAGAATCCGCACGCAAGTTTCAGTTTTCCTAGATTTTAGTGAAGGTAAGAACAAGGCCATTGTTGTGAACAATCTTGATTGGACATCACCATTAAGTGCAATTGAATTCCTGCGCGATATCGGAAAGCATTTTAGCGTTAACCAGATGCTCTCGAAGGATTCAGTCTCAGCCAGGTTAGAAGCTGGCGGAATTTCCTATACTGAATTCTCTTATCAAGTGCTTCAGTCATATGACTTCTTAGAACTCTTCCGACGCAATAACTGCACATTGCAGTTAGGTGGTTCAGATCAATGGGGCAACATCGTTGCTGGTTTAGATTTGATTCGCCGTGTTGAGCAGGGGAGTGCTCATGCACTCACCGTGCCACTTTTAACTAAAGCCGATGGAACTAAGTTCGGTAAGACCGCTGGGGGA
>CANKXJ010000018.1 GCA_947487595.1 Actinomycetota bacterium | reverse complement strand
GGGGAGAGTCACGCTCACGCCAAGCTGGTGGTCGCGCCGCAGGTGGAGCTGGTATTGGTGGTCGCGGTCCGGGTGAGACAAAGATTGAAACTGATCGACGCAAAATCCGTGACAAGATGGCAAAGCTGCGCAAAGAGTTAGCAGAGATGAAGGTATCCCGCGATACCAAACGCCAAGAGCGCCGGCGTTTTAATATCCCATCCGTCGCAATTGCTGGATATACCAATGCTGGTAAATCATCCCTGCTCAATCGCCTTACAGATGCCGGGGTTCTTGTAGAGAACGCACTTTTTGCAACGTTAGATCCAACTGTGCGTAAATCACAAACCAGTGATGGTCGCGTATACACCTTGAGTGACACAGTGGGATTCGTTCGCCATCTGCCACACCAGCTAATTGATGCTTTCAAATCAACGCTAGAAGAAGTATCTGGCTCTGATGTCATTGTGCATGTTGTTGATGGATCACACGCAGATCCATTCGAGCAGATTCGTGCGGTTCGAGAAGTTATTGCAGAAATTGGCGGGGGAGATATTCCTGAAATTATTGCCATTAATAAAGTAGATGTTGCTAATCCTGAAGTTGTCATGGAGATTTTGCGCAAAGAACCTAATAGTTATGCTTTTTCAGTCAGAACCGGTTTTGGCATTGAAGGTCTGGTTTATGCAATTGAACGATCTTTGCCTAGGCCCTCAGTTGAAATTAATGCAGTCATCCCTTATGAGCGTGGTGACTTGGTGCATGAGATTCATGAGCGTGGAGAAATCTTATCTGAAGAGTATGTGGAGGCTGGCACTGCAATTCACGGCCGGGTCGATGCAACGCTGGCTGCTGCGATAGAAAAGGTGCAAGTGAGGGGGGAATAACCCCGACACGCCGAGCGTTATAGCAACAGTAAAGGCTGATGTGCGCCATGATGCGCCCGCAGGAACTAGTCACGTATGGAATCGAGGTGAGAGCAATGGCAACAGATTACGACACACCCAGAAAAACTGATGAAGAACTACATGAAGAATCGTTAGAAGAATTAAAAGCTAAACGTGTCGATGCTCAATCCGGCCAGATCGATGTTGATGAAGCAGAAGCTGCTGAAAGTCTAGAGCTACCTGGTGCAGATTTATCAGGTGAAGAATTAGCAGTTCGAGTGGTACCAAAGCAAGTTGATGAATTCACATGTTCACGTTGTTTCCTTGTGCATCACATTACCCAACTTGCCAAAGGCGAAGGTGCTAAAGCTGTTTGTAAAGAGTGTAATTAATTAACTCTTAAAGCTTGAGCCAGTTGATTCGCCTTATTACTTGTAATTAACCAATAAGGCGTTTTATCTCGTTTATCTGTTAACTCCACTTTCACGCCAGTGGACGACCAGAACCTAATTCCCAGAAATGCCAAAGGATTAGCATCACGGGATCTGATATTTCTCATAGCTGCGCTATCTAATTCAGTGACTTCACCTATGTACTTCAACTCTATGTGAGCTCGGCCAACCATTAACTCTGACTGGCTAACTTGGATTATCAATCGTGTGCGGATGGCAATTACAACCATAAGAGCGCTGAGTGCAAGAAAACTCATCAGCGCAGCAGAGTTTCCTAGAGCCGCCCACACGGAGAGTACAAATGAGAGAAAGAAGAAGTAAATCAGTGCGAGTAGCCATAGTGGCATACGGATCACTTCTCGGTATCGCATAGGTCATACGCTATCGGATAGTCTTTGCTTCATGAGCCGTATCGCATCTACTACGCCACCTGAGGGTGCGATGATTCCCGAGCGACATCTGAAAGCTCCACCAGTTGGTTCAAAGATTCCCTCACATTTTGGTCACTGCTTTGGTTGCGGCGAACTGCATCCCACCGGTTTACATCTTGTTGCATATGCAGGTCAAGGTGTGGACATAACTGCCCAGTTCACAGTTACTGAAAATCACCAGGGAGCACCTGGCTTGGCACATGGTGGATTACTTTCTTTAGCTTTTGATGAAGCCCTTGGAAAGTTAATGTGGTTATTGCGCGCACCTGCAGTTACTGCACGTCTTGAAACAGATTTTTTAAAGCCTGTACCTATGGGTTCAACCTTACATATCACTGCAAAAATTACTGGAAAAGTAAATCGTAAGGTTTACACATCTGCTGAAGGACGCTTAAACACACCTGATGGAGAATTGGCAGTCAGGGCAGCTGCTTTATTTGTTATTGTTCCCATGGACCACTTTCTCAACAACGCGCCTAAGGAGTACTTAGACCACATTGCTAAGAGTCCAGAGATCCTTGCCTTTGTTGATCCTGATTTCGAGATTAATCCGTAGATGAGCAAGCTTAAAGTTTTAATCAAGCGTTTGGATCCTTCGGTTCCACTTCCACGTTATGCAAAGGGTGGTGATGCTGGGGCTGATTTAGTTACTACTAAGGATTTCACTTTAACTCCAGGGGAGCGGGCATTGATTCCAACAGGAATATCACTAGCACTTCCTGATGGTTATGTGGCACTGGTTCATCCCCGATCAGGTTTAGCAATGAAGCATGGGGTCACACTAGTGAACACTCCAGGCACAATTGACGCTGGCTATCGAGGAGAAATCGCTTGTATTTTAATTAATCATGATCCCAAGGAATCAATCTCTTTTAAGAAGGGCGATCGCATCGCTCAATTACTCATTCAACAAGTAGAAAAAGCAGAATTCATAGAAGTAGAAGAACTGCCTGGCTCTGGTCGGGGTAGCGGTGGCTTTGGATCAACGGGTGTGGCATGAGCGAACATAATCAAGACAAAGAAACAGTAATCAAAGCTCTGGGTGGCAAGAAAGGCCTGATTGATTCCGGTCTTCCTGCAGTTATTTTCCTTGTCACTTTCAATGTTAGAAATAATTTACGAGAAGCCATTGTTGCCGCGTTGAGCCTTTCAATTTGTTTAGCAATTTTTCGTTTGGCAAAAAAGGACACTATTCAGCATTCTATTTCAGGAATATTGGGTGTTTTAATTTGTGCCTACTTTGCTAATCGTTCGGGTAATGCCTCTGATTTCTATATCCCTAAACTATTAACTAATCTGGCCTATGGCAGCGCATACTTACTTGCAAATTTAGTGGGGTGGCCACTATTGGGAATCGTTTTAGGACCATTGCTAGGTGAAAACTTTGAATGGCGAAAGAATCCAGAACGCAAGAAGGTTTACACGAGGGCAAGTTGGATTTGGGTTGCAATGTTCTTCTCACGTATTGCTGTTCAATATCCCATTTATCGAAGTGGCAATGTGAACTTGCTGGGAACAGTTAACTTAGCCATGGGCTACCCGCTATTTTTTGCAACTGCTTATGGGAGTTGGTTAGTAATTAAAACCGCTCCACCTGTTATTAAATCTAACTAGATATAAAGCAGGATTTAATGCGGGCTTCAGCATCAGATGAAGCAACAAAAAGAAGTTCATCGCCAGCTGCAAATACATCGTGAGCTTTAGCTGTGATCACACGACCATCACGAACAATTGCAGCAAGGGTTGCATCTTCTGGGAGTTCGATCTCTTCTACGGTCTTTCCAATACATGATGAACCATCAGGCAAAGTTAATTCAACGAGATTTGCTTGACCCTTTTTAAATGAGAATAACCGGACGACATCACCAACACTTACTGCCTCTTCAACGAGGGCAGCAATGATGCGAGGAGTTGATACAGCAACATCTACGCCCCATGAAGAGTCAAAGAGCCATTCATTCTTTGGATGATTAATTCGAGCGACAACACGTGGCACGCCATACTCTGTTTTACCAAGCAGAGATGTCACTAAATTTGCCTTGTCATCGCCTGTGGCTGCTACTAGAACTTGGCATGTATTGAGGTGGGCGTTGTCTAAAGATGTAATTTCACAAGCATCTGCCATTAGCCATTCGGCATCTGGAACACTCTCAAGTTTTAGCGCTTTTGGATCTTTATCAATGAGTAAAACTTGGTGACCGTTATCTAGAAGTTCGCGCGCAATGGCTCGACCCACATTTCCTGCACCAGCGATTGCAACTCTCATTTACGCTCTCCATCTGGTGAATTAGCAAGGATCATTTCAACCTTAGCAACATCGTTATCGCCCACCATTACGTGGATGAGATCACCTTCTTGCAAGACGGTGTGGTGATCAGGAATAAGGCCAACGCCAAGACGAGTAATAAATGCTACGCGCGCTGGGGTGAGCTCATCGATGAGCAGAATTTGGCGTCCATACCAATCACTGTGTGGATGCATTTCACATAGCTGCACAGTTCCACTGGCATCGCGCCACTCAGAACGTGAACCTTCGGGAAGTAATCTGCGCAGAATCTGATCTGTTGCCCAGAGAACTGTTGCAACAGTTGGAATTCCTAAGCGCTGATAAATTTCAGCACGGCCTGGATCATAAATACGAGCCACAACGTTTTGGACGCCATATGTCTCACGAGCAACGCGCGCAGCTAAAATGTTTGAGTTATCACCATTACTAACCGCGGCAAATGCATCGGCATCTTGAATTCCAGCTTCGCGTAAAACATCACGGTCAAAGCCAACGCCAGTGACGGTTTTGCCTTTGAAGTTTGGACCTAAGCGGCGAAAAGCCTCACGTGCTTGATCAATTACCGCAACGGTGTGACCAGCGGCTTCAAGATCAGTGGCCAATGAAGAGCCGACTCGACCGCATCCCATGATGACTACGTGCATATGTATTAACTTACACCCATAAGGTTAGTTCCGTGGCACCAACTATGAAAAGAACCCTTGTGGTCGGCGAAGTTATCGAGGTAGCAATAGAAAAGGTTGCCCACGGCGGCCATTTTATTGCCCGCCACGAAGGCTGCGTTATTTTCGTTCGCCATGCGATTCCTGGCGAAAAATGCCGAATCGAAATCACTTCAGTCGGTAGCTCCTTTAACCGCGCAGATGTTGTGGAAGTAGTAGAAGCATCTAAAGACCGTGTTGTTGCACCCTGTGAATACTCCCACCGGCAAGGGTGTGGTGGTTGTGATTTTCAGCATGTCAGTATCGGACGACAACGTAGTCTGAAAGCCGATGTCATTACTGAACAATTTGCGCGTATTGCGAAGATGGATATTGCCATTGAAGTTGAAAGCGTTGGTCCGGAGTTTGGTTGGCGGACTCGAATCAACTCTACGACCGATAGAAATGGTCAACTCGGTTTCATTGGCTCTCGAAGCCATACGGTTGTTCCGGTGACCAATTGTTTGGTTGCGGCAAAAGAGATTCGCTTTTCTGAACTAGCCAATCGCAAATGGAAAGGGGATATGCGGGTAGAGATTGCTGCATCAAATAGCGATGAGCGCTCTATCTCCCTCATGCCAACTCGCGGAGAAACTAAGTCACGCTTGAGCGAAGGCCCTGCAGTTTTGCATGAAAAAGTATTAGATAAAACTTTAGAGGTTAGCAACAGCTCTTTTTGGCAAGGCCATGTCAATGCTCCCAATTTGTTAAGCGAGGTAGTCAGAGATTTTGCCGGAGTTAAGAGCGCTGACCATGTGTTGGATTTGTATGGTGGTGTTGGGCTTTTTGCTGCAGCGCTTATCGATAGCGTTGGTGCTGAAGGTAGAATTGAATTAATAGAAGGCAGTAAGAGCGCAACTTCTGATGCATCACGAAATTTTACAGAGAATTCAAATATCAAAGTCATTACTGGAGATGTTGCTACCCACTTACCAAGAATTAACTCTGCAGATGTTGTCGTTCTGGACCCACCTAGAGATGGTGCTGGAAAAATAGTAATTAATGAAATTGCCAGGCTTATGCCACGAACAATTGTCTATGTGGCATGTGATCCAGCGGCATTAGCGCGTGATACTGGTTACTTTTTAGATCGTGGATATTCACTCGTGAAATTGCGAGCTTTTGATCTCTTTCCAATGACACATCACATCGAATGTGTTGCACTGTTTGAGCCCACTAAGGTATCTTGATACTCAAGTAAGGGAAGATTTATTAGGGGAGATGATGAGTAAGAACTCTTTCAACGCAAAGAAGAAGCTAGAGGTTGCGGGTAAGAGTTATGAGATTTTTAACATCTCCAGCATCGAAGGCGCTTCTAGTCTTCCATTTTCTCTCAAAATCCTTTTGGAGAATCTTCTTCGCACCGAAGATGGTTCCAACATCACTGCCGAGCATATTAAGGCTTTAGCTAATTGGAACCCAGCAGCCGAGCCAGATACTGAAATTCAGTTCACACCTGCGCGCGTGGTTATGCAGGACTTCACTGGTGTTCCCTGCATTGTTGATCTTGCAACAATGCGTGAGGCAATCGTGGATCTGGGTGGAGATCCCTCAAAAGTTAACCCTCTTGCCCCAGCAGAGTTGGTAATTGACCACTCAGTTATTGCAGATGTATTTGGTACGAAAGATTCATTTGAGAAAAATACTGATATTGAATATGAGCGCAATCAAGAGCGTTATCGCTTCCTACGTTGGGGACAAACTGCCTTTGATGAGTTCAAAGTTGTGCCACCTGGAACAGGAATTGTTCACCAAGTAAATATTGAGTATTTAGCGCGGGTGGTAATGACTCGCACAGTAGGTGGAGTATTGCGGGCTTACCCAGATACCGTCGTTGGTACTGACTCACACACAACCATGGTCAATGGTTTAGGAGTCCTAGGTTGGGGCGTTGGTGGCATTGAGGCCGAAGCTGCACTCCTTGGCCAGCCGGTTTCAATGCTTATTCCTCGCGTAGTTGGATTTAAGTTAACCGGTCAGTTGCCTCTTGGAACCACTGCAACAGATATGGCCTTGACTATTACTGAAATTTTACGCAAACACGGTGTCGTTGGAAAATTTGTTGAGTTTTATGGCCCGGGTGTTGTCTCTGTGCCTATGGCTAATCGCGTGACAATTGGAAATATGAGCCCTGAATATGGTTCAACATGTGCAATTTTCCCTATCGATGAAGAGGCCCTGCGTTACTTGCGCCTAACTGGGCGAAGTGATGAACAAGTTGCTTTAGTAGAACAGTATGCAAAAAAGCAGGGTTTGTGGCATGACCCTTCTGTTGAGCCACGTTTTTCTGAGCATGTTGCTCTAGATCTTTCAACTGTGGTGCCATCTATTGCTGGTCCAAAGCGTCCGCAAGATCGCATCTCATTAAGTGATTCAAAGCTAGCTTTTGAAAAGATTTTGCCAACCTACTTCTCCGATAAGACATCGAGAGAAGAAGTAAAGGCAGGATCCACGCGCGTGAAAAATGGAGATGTGGTTATTGCTTCCATTACTTCTTGCACAAATACTTCAAATCCTTCAGTAATGATTGGTGCTGCTCTTCTGGCTAAGAAGGCAGTTGAAAAAGGCTTGAAATCAAAGCCTTGGGTCAAAACAACTCTTGCCCCAGGATCTAAAGTAGTTACTGATTATTATGATCGCGCTGACTTAACACAATACATGCAGGCTTTAGGCTTTCACTTAGTTGGTTATGGTTGTGTCACTTGTATTGGTAACTCTGGTCCACTACCTATTGAAATTAGTAAGGCTGTTAATGATTCAGATTTAGCTGTAACAGCGGTGCTATCAGGTAACCGAAATTTTGAGGGACGTATTAGTCCTGATGTGAAGATGAACTACTTAGCCTCACCTCCCTTAGTTGTTGCATATGCCATAGCCGGCACGATGGATCATGACTTTGAAAAGGACTCCCTAGGAAAAGATCAAAACGGTAAAGATGTCTACTTAGCTGATATTTGGCCAACACCTGCTGAAATTCAATCAGTGATTGACTCTTCAATTTCATCAGCCATGTTCACAAAAGACTATGCCTCAGTCTTTGATGGAGATCATCGCTGGAAGGCATTAGCGACTCCTGTTGGTAAAGTTTTTGAATGGGATCCTAAGTCAACCTATGTGAGAAAACCTCCCTACTTTGATGGAATGCCAAAAAAACCAACTCCAGTACTTGATATCTCAGGAGCACGAGTCCTAGCAGTTCTTGGCGATTCAGTAACAACTGATCACATCTCACCTGCAGGTAATATTAAAGCTGATTCACCTGCGGGCACATACTTGGCAGAACATGGAATTGAACGCAAAGATTTCAACTCGTATGGCTCTCGTCGAGGCAATCACGAAGTAATGATTCGCGGTACTTTTGCCAACATTCGCCTTAAGAATCTGTTGCTCAACGGCGTTGAGGGTGGTTTCACTCGCAACTTTGCAACCGATGGAGGGCAATCAACTATTTATGAAGCATCAGTGGCTTATCAAAGCGCAGGAACACCGTTGGTGATTCTGGCGGGTAAAGAGTATGGCTCTGGTTCTTCACGTGACTGGGCTGCCAAGGGAACAGCATTGCTTGGTGTTCGGGCAGTAATTGCTGAAAGTTTTGAACGTATTCACCGCTCGAACTTGATTGGAATGGGTGTGCTACCTCTTCAATTCAAAAATGGTGAAAGCGCTCAAACACTCGGCCTCACTGGCGAAGAAGTATTTTCAATTAGCGGCATCACAGCACTCAATACCGGGGGAGTTCCAAAAGAGCTCACAGTTACTGCTGCAAATAAGAGCTTTACTGCAACCGTGCGCATAGATACCCCGGGAGAAGCCGATTACTACCGCCACGGGGGAATCATGCAGTACGTTCTTCGCTCGCTCTTAAACGCATAAGCACCTAAACTTAACGCCATGTTGAGCCAGATTAACTCCCCAGCCGATTTGGCTGCACTCTCCCAGGAAGAACTCATTGAACTCAGTGCAGAGATTCGAGCACTGCTGATTGAAAAAGTATCAAAGACTGGTGGCCACTTAGGCCCAAACTTGGGTGTCGTGGAACTTACGGTGGCAATTCACAGAGTTTTTGAATCACCTAAGGATGTTATTGTCTTTGATACAGGCCATCAATCCTACGTTCACAAAATGTTAACTGGTCGTGGTGGCGCTTTTGATACTTTGCGCCAGCGAGGTGGAATTTCTGGATATCCAAATCGCAAAGAGAGCGAACACGATGTCATTGAAAATTCACATGCCTCAACAGCACTTTCATGGGGCGATGGAATTTCTAGAGGTTTCTCATTGCAAGGTGCCAAGGATCGACATGTAGTAGTTGTAGTTGGAGATGGCGCCCTCACAGGCGGCATGTCTTGGGAAGCGTTAAATAATATTGCCCCTGAACAAAAGAGAAACCTAGTCATTGTCATAAATGACAATGAGCGCTCTTATTCACCAACTATTGGTGGAGTGGCTACCTATCTTTCAACTCTGCGTGTAACCAGTGGATATGAGAAGTTCCTTGATTGGGGCAAAGAGGTTCTTCACAAGACCCCGGTTGTTGGCATGCCAATCTATGAAACTCTGCATGGAGTGAAAAAGGGAATCAAAGATATTGTTGCGCCTCAAGGCATGTTTGAAGATTTGGGTCTGAAGTATCTTGGCCCAATTGATGGACATGACATTGCCGCG
The DNA here is from genome assembly GCA_947487595.1 of Actinomycetota bacterium. GTDB lineage: Bacteria > Actinomycetota > Actinomycetes > Nanopelagicales > Nanopelagicaceae > Planktophila. The sequence continues at coordinate 1,976 of CANKXJ010000018.1, read as the reverse complement.
ATGGAAAGAGCTTTGCGCCAAGCTAAAGAGTATGGCGCACCAATTCTTCTCCATGCCATAACTGAAAAAGGTAAGGGCCATAAGCCCGCCGTTGCAGATGAAGCTGAGAAGTTCCATGCCGTAGGAGTCATTGATCCTGAATCAGGGGAGCCTCTAGCAAAGAGTGCAACTTCCTGGACAAAGGTATTTGCACAGGAATTAGTTGAAATTGGAAAAACACGTAAAGATATTGTGGCGATTACTGCTGCAATGCTTGGTCCAACTGGCCTAGATCAATTCCAAGCTGCATATCCAGAGCGCACTATTGATGTGGGTATCGCTGAACAGCATGCAGTGACTAGCGCAGCCGGTCTAGCTTTCACTGGGCTACACCCAGTTGTTGCGGTCTATTCAACATTTCTAAATCGAGGTTTTGATCAATTGCTATTAGATGTTGCGCTGCATAAGGCAGGAGTTACTTTTGTTCTAGATCGCTCAGGTGTCACAGGTGATGATGGACCATCACACCACGGTATTTGGGACTTGGCATTAACTGGAATGGTTCCAACAATGCATGTTGCAGCTCCTAGAGATGGTGCACGCCTTAAAGAGCTTTTGCGTGAAGCTGTTGAAATTAGTGATGCGCCTTCCATGGTGCGCTTTCCAAAGGGAGCCGTTCAAGAAGACATTCCTGCCTTCGAACGTCGTGATGGAATAGATGTCCTCTATCGCGGTGAGAGCGCAGACGTGTTGATGATTAGTGTTGGAGCTATGGCTGCAATTGCAGTTGAAGCTGCGTCTTCTGCATATCGCGAAGGTGTTGGCGTGACAGTCATTGATCCACGTTGGGTCAAGCCATTGCCAGAGTCACTTGTGCGTATGGCAGAGCGCTATAAGAGTGTTGTTGTTCTAGAAGATGGAATTAGGCACGCTGGAATCGGAAGTTCGATCTCTGAAATCTTTAGAGACGCAGGTGTGCTAATCCCACTTCATTGCATTGGCGTTCCACTTGAGTTTATTGAACACTCTAAGCGTGGCGAGATTTTGAACGATATAGGTATTACAGCTCAAAACATTTCACGCAGCGTTGTTGAATGGAGCAGTAGCATTAAGGAAGAGATGCAACTGCCTTCGGATGAAAACGCTGACCGCAAGCAGTCTCGCTAATACCTTCACGATCCAAGTACGGCAAAATTCCACCCAAGTGCATTGGCCATCCTGCGCCCATCAACATGCAGAGATCAATTTCCGCTGGGGTTGAAACAACACCTTCATCAAGCATCATGCGAGCCTCAACAGCTAATGCGGTCAATGCGCGGCTGCGCACATGCTCAGCGCTTGATGGTGAGTCACCTTTGTGAATAAGAGCGATTGCTGCAGGGTTTGCGCCAAAACTTCCATCTTCATTCTTAACATAGAAGTTTCGAACACCTTGCTTAACCATTGCCGCCATCGTTGGCGAAATACGGTAGCGATCACCAAGATTTGCATGCAAAGTCTCAGATACGTGTAATGCAACTCCTGGACCAACTAGATCTAGAAGTTGGAATGGTGACATTGGGAAACCAATTGAGCGCATTGCATTATCGGCTACCTCTGGTGAAGTGCCCTCATCGACAGCGTCGGTGATTTCGCCCATGAAGCGAGTTAACAAGCGGTTAACTACAAAACCAGGGGCATCTTTACAGATGATCATTGTTTTCTTGAGTTCCTTACCTACAGAGATTGCAGTTGCTGTTGTCGCATCATCAGTCTTACTTGTTCGCGCAACCTCTAGTAATGGCATAATCGCAACTGGATTAAAGAAGTGGAAACCAACAACGCGTTCAGGATTTTTAAGTCCTTCGCTCATCCGCTCCACTGATAGAGATGAAGTATTTGTGGCCAAAACACACTCTGGTGAAACAATCGTCTCTAATTTCTTAAAGAGTTCTTGCTTCAGAGATAGCTCTTCAAAGATGGCTTCAATAATGAAGTCGCATCCTGCAAAAGTATTT
>CANKXJ010000017.1 GCA_947487595.1 Actinomycetota bacterium | reverse complement strand
GCGCTGGTGTTCATGAGGCCAGCCACGTGCTTCTTGCTATGGGACATAATGAAGTCAGCGCACAGTCTTCATTGCGATTTTCATTCGGTGCCACCAGCACAAGTGCAGACGTGGATTTCGCAGTGTCAGTACTGCCTGATGTAATTACCCGTGGAAGGGCGGCAAATCTTTCATGAGGTTAATTGCAGCAATGAGCGGTGGAGTTGATTCAGCAGTGGCTGCTGCCCGCGCAGTTGAGGCGGGCCATGAAGTTATTGGTGTGCACTTAGCGCTCTCTTCCAATCCTCAGAAATATCGATCAGGTGCCCGTGGATGTTGCACGATTGAAGATTCACATGATGCCCGTCGCGCTGCAGATGTCATCGGAATTCCTTTTTATATCTGGGATATGGCTGAAGAGTTTCATGATGGAGTAGTTGAAGATTTCTTAGCTGAGTATGCAGCAGGGCGAACACCCAATCCATGTCTGCGTTGTAATGAAAAGATTAAGTTTGCAGCAGTTCTAGATCGTGCACGTGCCATGGGCTTTGATGGTGTTGTAACGGGTCACTACGCAAGAACACAGATTTCTGATTCTGGAAAGACACTGCATCGAGCAGTTGATCATTCAAAAGATCAGTCTTATGTTCTATCGGTTTTAACTATTCAACAAATTGAAGGCGCCATTTTCCCACTGGGTGATACAACGAAAGTTGATATTCGCAAAGAGGCAGAAGCGCGCGGCTTAGCTGTTGCACAAAAGCCAGATAGCCACGATATTTGTTTTGTTCCTTCTGGTGATAATGCAGGATGGTTACGAGAACGTTTGGGAAGTGAAGTAGGTCCAATCGTTGATCAAGATGGTGTAAAGATTGGCGAACACAAAGGTGCTTACACATACACAATCGGTCAGCGAAAGGGTCTGGGACTAACTGTTCCAACAGCTGATGGTTCACCACGATTTGTTTTAAAAATTGAACCAGTGAGCAATACCGTTGTAGTTGGTGCACGTGAAGATTTAGCGGTTACAACTATGCGTGGAGAGAGAGCAGTCTGGTGTGGACCTGCAGTTGCAGCGAAGCCACAACGCGGCTTTGTCCAAGTGCGTGCGCATGGTGCAGCCCTACCTTGTTCATACTTCTTTGATGGAACCCTACTTACTGCTCAATTAGATGATCCTCTTTTAGGTCTAGCAACTGGCCAAGCAATGGTTATTTATGATGGTGATCGCGTCGTAGGTTCAGCCACAATTTGTGAGACTGAGTAATGAGTAATCAAGCCCGCCACCGTATGAGTGAGCTCATGGGGCAGATACGTGATCATCAATTTAAATACTATGTATTAGATGCACCAACTCTTACTGATGCAGAATTTGATGGATTATTAAAAGAGTTAACTGCACTAGAAGCTAAGCACCCTGAGCTTCGCGAGGTAGATTCACCAACACAGCATGTGGGTGGAGGTTTTGCCACTCAATTTGAACAGCGTGATCACATTGAAAAGATGATGAGCTTAGATAACGTATTTGATAGTGATGAGCTTTCAACCTGGTTTGATCGTGTTGAAAAGGAAGTTCCAAAACCTACTTACTTGTGCGAACTTAAAGTTGATGGCTTAGCAATTAATTTGACCTATGAAAAAGGTCAGTTAGTGCGTGGGTTGACTCGTGGCAATGGTGTTACAGGTGAAGACGTAACACTCAACGTTAAGACAATTAAGAATCTGCCTCATACTCTCAAAGGCGATAAGACTCCAGATTTGATTGAAGTTCGTGGGGAGGTCTTCTTTCCTATTGCAGCTTTTCAAGAACTTAATGAGTCGCTAGAGGAATCAGGCAAGGCCCTCTTTGCTAATCCAAGAAATGGAGCTGCTGGTTCTCTACGTCAAAAAGATCCACGTGTAACTGCATCACGCCCTCTTTCAGTTGTTGTTCATGGTGTGGGCGCCAGAGAAGGTATTTCATTTGAATCTCAAAGTAATGCCTACGACGTATTGGCTTCACTTGGACTACCAACAAGTGATCGTTTTAAGGTGTGTAAGAGCCGAGCTGAAGTTGAGAAATTCGTTAAATACTACGAAGAGCACCGCCACGATGTTGAACATGAAATTGATGGAGTGGTAATTAAGGTCGATTCAATCAGTGAGCAGGCGCAGTTGGGCTTCACATCCCGTGCGCCTAAGTGGGCTATTGCATTTAAATATCCACCCGAAGAAGTAACAACAAAGCTTCTAGATATAAAGGTGAGCATTGGTCGTACGGGTCGCGTAACACCATTTGCTTTTATGGAACCAGTTAAAGTTGCAGGTTCAACAGTTACCAATGCAACGTTGCACAATGCTGAGGAGATTGTTCGCAAAGGTGTGTTAATTGGCGATGTTGTAGTTATTCGAAAAGCTGGCGATGTTATTCCTGAAGTACTGGGGCCAGTCATCGAGCGACGCACAGGTAATGAGCGCGCATTTGTTATGCCAACGAAGTGTCCTGAGTGTGGGTCAAAGTTGCGAGCAATGTCAGAGGCTGATGTTGATATTCGTTGCCCTAATACGCAAAGTTGTCCTGCCCAGCTACGTGAGCGTATTTACTATATTGGATCACGTGCAGCCCTAGATATAGATGTTTTGGGTTATGAAGCAGCGGTCGCACTACTTGAGTCCAAGATTATTATGGATGAATCAGATCTTTTTGCTTTAAATGAGAACAAACTTGCAAAGAGTGAGTTTTTTACAAAAAAAGATGGAACTCCAGGTGCAAATGTTGCAAAGCTTCTAGCCGCACTTGATCAAGCCAAGAAGCAACCGCTCTGGAGAACTTTGGTCGCACTCTCTATCAGGCACGTTGGACCCACCGCTGCGCAAGCATTAGCAACGAATTTCGCTTCAATTGCAAAGATTTCAACATCATCGGCCGAAGAGTTGGCTGCAGTTGATGGAGTGGGATCAACAATTGCGCAGTCAATTGTTGAATGGTTTGCCGTTGATTGGCACCGTGAAATTATTCGAAAGTGGGGCGCTGCTGGTGTTACGGTTGTGCAACAAGAGGTTGCTGCGTTGCCACAAACTCTGGCTGGTTTAACCTTTGTTGTCACTGGAGGTTTGGAATCTTTCACCCGTGATGGCATCTCTGAAACCATTACAGGCCATGGCGGCAAAGCCGCAAGCGCAGTATCCAGTAAGACTGATTACGTATTGGTCGGCACAGATCCAGGATCAAAGTTAGCTAAAGCACAAGAACTCGGCGTGCCAGTCATTGATGAGACTCGATTTAAGCAATTACTCAATGGTTTGGCATAGTAGGATTTCAACCATGATGAACTTAGCAACTGAGGCTGTGCGCGAACTTCCAATGCCTCCCTATGCATTTGGCATTATTGGTTTTGGAGTTCTTTCACTCCTTCTCTATTTAACTCTTCGCCTAGACCGGGACTAATTTGTCCCGCGTTGGAATTTACGGCGGAACATTTGACCCGATACACCGAGGTCACTTGCACGTAATCACGCAACTTTTTAAAAAAGACTTAATTGATCAACTACTTCTTATTCCTGCTGGTCAACCTTTGCTTCGAAGTTGCGAGCCAACTGCTAGTGGAGAACAGCGACGAAAGATGTGTGAGTTAGCAGTTTCAACGCTGCCAGAAGAAATTAAGAATAGAGTGCGTGTAAACCCCATTGAAATCCTACGTGCCGGCCCTAGCTATGCAATCGATACTGTTGAAGCGCTGAGTCGGACATTTCCAGATGATCAGATCTATTTAATCGTAGGCGCAGATGCTTTTTCAAAGATCAATCAGTGGCACAGGGCCCAAGATTTACAAAAAATGGTTTCAGTCATCTGCATTAATCGACCTGGTTATCCAGCAACTGGAATTGATATTGGAGCCCTAGATGTCGCAGCAACGACAATTCGCCAGGGATTGAACGCTGACGTGCCGGAAATTGTGGCGGGATTTATAAGAGAGAATGGGCTCTATGACAATCAATAGCAAAACCCGCGAGATAACCCAAGTAGCCGCCCATGCCATTATTGAAAAGATTGGCACGGATTTAATCGCTATTGATTTATCAGATCAATTAGTTTTAAGTGAAGTTTTTTTGATTGCAACAGGTCAAAACTCAGCACAAGTTGATTCAATTGCCGATGAAGTTGAACGCAAGCTCCAAGCAATTGGAGAAAAGCCAGCACGCCGTGAAAAAGGTGCTGAATGGATTTTGCTGGATTACTCAGATTTAGTTGTGCATATTCAAAGCGTTGAACTTCGCAAATACTACATGCTCGATCGTCTTTGGAATGACTGTCCAACGATTGAACTAGATGCCGTGAAGGAAGCTGCATTAAATGGCAGGTAATCGCATTGTTATTTGGCGCCATGGCCAAACAGACTGGAACAAGATAAACCGCTTTCAAGGTCACTCAGATATTCCGCTCAACGAAGTTGGAAAAGTACAAGTAACTCGAGCAGCACAAGTTCTAGCAGGTATGAATCCAACTCAGATAATTTCAAGTGATTTGGGCCGAGCTATTGAAACTGCGCAAACTCTTGCAGATTTAACTGGATTAAGTTTTAGTTCGCATGAAACGCTACGCGAAACTAATGGTGGTTTGTGGGAAGGAAAAACTGGTTCACAAAATCGTGCAGAAGATTTTCATAACTTTATTCGCTGGATTGATGGCGATGATAGTCCAGCTGGCACAACAGGAGAACGACGCACTGAAGTGGCCTCTCGCGCAGTTGGTGAAATCTTGAAAGCCTTAGAAGGAAAAACTGAACAACTTCTAGTTGTTGCAACACATGGTGGAACCGCTAGATGTGTTCTTGGAGAATTGCTACAACTTCCACTTTCACATTGGGGAGTTTTAGGCGGACTTTCAAATGCATCGTGGTCTGTCCTACAAAGAAATCCCCGCCAGTGGAATTTAGTTGAACACAACGCTGGATCTATTCCAGAACCTGTCTATGGCGAAGAAAGTGGAGCAACTTTCGTTTAAAACCACCGTGGGTGTATGCGGTAAGGTCTGCACTTGAAGTAAATGGGGCTATAGCGCAGCTGGTAGCGCACCTGCATGGCATGCAGGGGGTCAGGGGTTCAAATCCCCTTAGCTCCACGTATGAATAAGAACGTGAATGACGAGCGCGAGCACGCGGCATACGACTTTGCCTACGTGCAGGAAAAATGGCTGCCGATTTGGGATCAAGTTCAGCCATTTAAATCAGGACGCGCAGATGACACACGTGAAAAGAAATATGTCTTGGATATGTTTCCTTATCCATCTGGTGATCTTCATATGGGCCATGCCGAGGCATATGCATTAGGTGATGTGATTGCCCGTTACTGGGTTCAAAAAGGTTTTAACGTAATGCACCCCATTGCTTGGGATGCTTTTGGATTACCTGCTGAAAATGCGGCAATCAAACGTAACTCTGATCCACGCATCTGGACATATGAAAATATCGCCGTGCAAAAAGCCTCAATGCGACGTTTCGCGTGTTCTTTTGACTGGGACCGTGTTTTTAACACGTGCGATCCTGAATACTATAAATGGAATCAATGGTTATTTTTAAAACTACACGAGCGCGGACTTGCTTATCGAAAAGATTCAGCAGTGAATTGGTGTCCTGGGTGCCAAACTGTTTTAGCTAACGAGCAAGTTGTTGCTGGCCTATGTGAGCGATGTGATTCAGCCGTTACGAAGAAGAAGTTAAATCAGTGGTATTTCAAAATTACTGACTATGCCGATCGATTACTCGATGACATGGCACAACTTGAAGGTAAATGGCCTGAAAAAGTCTTGATGATGCAGCGCAATTGGATTGGACGCTCAACTGGTGCCAATGTTTCATTTGTTATTGAGGGGCGCACCGAGCCTGTAACTATCTACACAACCCGCCCAGATACTTTGTATGGGGCAACATTTATGGTTGTTGCCGCCGATAGTGAACTAGCTGCAGAGTTAGTTGTTGGCACAGGAGTTGAAACTGAGTTCAATTCTTACCTTGAAAAGATTAAGGCTGATAGCGATATCGATCGCCTAGCTACAGATCGCCCTAAGAGTGGTGTATTCCTTAATCGCTATGCAATTAACCCTGTAAATGGCGCAAAGCTACCTATTTGGGTAAGTGATTATGTTCTAGCAGATTACGGCACCGGTGCAATCATGGCTGTTCCAGCCCATGATCAGCGAGATTTAGATTTTGCAAAAGCATTTGCGTTGCCTGTAGTTGTTGTTGTTGAAACTGGAGAGGAAGATCCCAATACAAGTGGAGTTGCAACAACTGGAGATGGAAAGTTAGTTAATTCAGGTGCGCTCAATGGCCTTAATAAAGCCGATGCAATCGCTGCCATTAACAGCCAACTAGAAAAAGATGGTCTTGGAAAATCTGCCCGTAACTACCGCTTGCGCGATTGGTTAGTTTCTCGCCAGCGTTACTGGGGCACACCGATTCCAATTATTCACTGCTCTTCTTGTGGTGAAGTTCCAGTTCCAGCAGATCAACTTCCACTTACTTTGCCAGATGCTAAAGGCTTAGATTTAAAGCCAAAGGGAACATCTCCACTGGGCGCCGCAACGGACTGGGTTAATGTTGCATGTCCTAAGTGTGGGGCTGCATCAAAGCGAGATACCGACACGATGGATACCTTCGTGGATTCATCGTGGTATTACTTACGTTATCCATCATCTACCGTGCATGATCAACCATTTTTAAAGAAAGATATTGAAACCTGGTTGCCCGTTGATCAATACGTTGGCGGTGTCACACATGCGATCTTGCACCTTCTCTATAGCCGCTTCTTTACAAAGGTTTTAAATGACATGGGCATGGTTAATTTCAATGAACCATTTACCCGTTTACTTAACCAAGGAATGGTTGTCATGGATGGCTCTGCGATGTCTAAGAGTCGTGGCAACCTTGTGGCACTCTCTGATGAACTTGAAAAGCATGGCGTTGATGCAATCCGTTTATCAATGGTTTTTGCTGGTCCGCCAGAAGATGATGTTGATTGGTCTGATGTTTCACCATCAGGGTCAGTTAAATTCTTAACGCGTGCTTGGCGTTTATCTGGAGATGTAACAAGTGCCCCAGGAGCAGATTTTTCTAAGGGCGATGTCTCACTTCGTAAGGTAACGCACAAGGCATTAAATGACGCAGGATTTGCAGTTGAGTCATTCCGATTCAACGTTGCAGTCGCCCGTGTCATGGAGCTAGTAAATGCAACACGTAAGGCAATTGATTCTGGTTGCGGAGGTTCTGATCCTGCAGTGCGCGAAGCCGTTGAAGCAATTGCAATCATGATCTCACTTGTTGCACCATTTACGGCAGAAGAGATGTGGGAGCGTTTAGGACATAAGCCTGCTGTGGCACTTGCCGGCTGGCCAGCGGTGGATCCAAAACTTCTTGTGGCAGATTCAGTGGAAGCTGTTATTCAAATTAACGGCAAGATTAAAGAGCGTATTGATGTCTCACCAACGATTACTGATGCAGAACTTGAAGCGTTAGCCCTTGCACACCCAACGATTGTTGCCGAACTAGGCACAAACGCACCGAAAAAGGTCATTGCACGCGCGCCAAAACTAGTTAATATCGTGGCTTAATACTCGCGAGAGTAGTTCCACAATATGAAAGGCCCTGTCAATGAAGACAATTCTAGATGCCATCGGTAATACGCCTTTAGTAAATATTGAAGGAATTTGGGTCAAGATGGAATTCATGAACCCATCTGGTTCTATCAAAGCGCGAATTGCAAAATATATGATTGAACGTGCAGAAGCTGAAGGTTTATTAAAGCCTGGCGACACAATTGTTGAGGCAAGTAGTGGAAATACTGGAAATGCAATGAGTATGGTTGCAGCAGTTAAGGGTTACAAAATGTTGGTGATAATGCCTGATGGAATGAGTCCAGAGCGCACAGCAATCTCTAAAGCATTTGGCGCAGAAGTTCACACCATGGGAGATTTCCATGTTAACGATGCGTTAGAAGAAGCACGTCGGTGCGGTGCAATGCCAGGATTTTTCTCACCACAACAGTTCGATAATGAATGGAACGTCGAAGAGAACCGCCAATGGCTGGGTCAAGAGATTTTGCAACAAATGCCAGTACTGCCAGATCTACTCATTAGTGGAGTTGGAACAGGTGGAACAGTTATTGGTGTGGGGCAAGCATTTAAAGCTGTGAACCCCAACTGCAAAGTAATTGCTCTAGAGCCATCTGAATCCTGCACAATTTTGTGTGGAGAAGTGTCAAAGCATTTAATTGAAGGAATTGCCGATGGCTTTATCCCAGGCATTGTTACTCGCCACCATCATGAATTGGATGGAGTTATTCATGTGGGCTCTGAGGAGTCGATTGACGAGATGCGCCGCATAGCCAGAGTGCATGGCATTTTCGTAGGCCCATCTTCAGGAGCACACTTGATTGCGGCAAAGAGATTGAAGGAGCAGTACGGTGTTGAAAACGTCGTTACTTTCTTCTGTGATGAGGGCGAGAAGTACATCAACGACTACTGGCTTAAGAAGTAAATATCCACACCCTTTAACCTGCTCTAAGACTGGCTTTTCAATGCCCTGAACTATTGAGGCATGGAATATTTCTCACAGATCTTCGAAAAACTAACTACCTGGTGGTTTGATCTCAATTTCACACCTATTCAAAAACGTGCACTACTTGCAATGTCGGCAATCGTCGTTGTTATCTCTGTATTTATCGTCATTAGGGGAAATACTGATGAAATAACACCACCTCCCGTAATTGTTGAACAAGTGCAAGCCCCACAGATATTTGTAGATGTAACAGGGGCAGTTAATACACCAGGTGTTTACACACTCACTGCTAGCTCTCGCGTAATCGATGCAATCAAAGCAGCTGGAGGTTCAGCACCTGGTGCGGATTTGAGCACTATTAATTTGGCCAGAGTTTTAGCCGACGGTGAACAGATCTATGTGGACGCCGCAGTGACAAATAGCAAAGGTGTTCGAGTCAGTTCACCAAAGCGCAGCGGTCCAATTAACATCAATCGTGCAACTGTGAGTGATTTTGATTCACTTGATGGAATTGGACCAGTCATTGCTGCCCGAATAGTTGACTATAGAAAAACACATGGTCCTTTTATAACAGTTGAAGATCTCCAAAAGGTGAGTGGAATCGGTGCAGCAAAATTCGCGCAAATCAAAAGCAAAATCCGCGTTTAACTGATTACAGAGCCATTGCTCTGGGTGGTGCAATCTGGGCTGGTGCGTTATTTCAAAGTGCAACTGCGCCATGGCGAATCTCAATTGTTGCTTTAGCTGTGGGTGCAGTGTCCTTTTTCAGTCGAAAAGCTCGATTCAGTGTGATCATTTGTGCACTTCTTCTAGGTTCAACGGTTATGTCTGTTCGCCAAGCTTCTCTGGCTCATAGCCATATCGTTAGATTTTTTATGCAAAATGCAACGGTTACAGCAGAAGTTGTTACTGATCCCAGTAAAACCAGTACAGGCAGCTATTCATTTATTGCGCGCGCGGTTTTGGTAAATAATAGTTCTATTCATTACAAGCTACGTGTGCCAATACGCGTGATGACATCAGATCAAAGCGTGACTCAACTCTTGCCCGGACAAAGATTTAGTGCCCAGGGGCGAATAGTTGCCAGCAAAGAAGCCCGAGTAGCGGCTTTAGTCGTAATAAAAGATGACATCAACATTCAAACACAGCCTTCGCATTGGGCTAGCGCATTAGGTGCAATTCGTTTAGGCCTTCGATCGCTATCCGGTGATGGAGATGCTGGTGCCCTCATACCTGGAATGGTGCTAGGGGATACTTCTAAACAAAGCTCTGATTTTAAGAACTCTATGAAGCGCTCTGGCTTAACTCACTTAGTTGCAGTCAGCGGCGCCAACTTCGCACTTGTCTCTGCTTTTGTCTTATGGATGATGCAGTTTCTATTCGCAAGAATGAAATTTCGCCTTACAGCAACGGCTATTTCTCTGATTGCATTTATTGCACTTGTGCGACCATCCCCATCAGTGCTGCGAGCTGCAGCGATGGCTGCAGTTTTACTTATTGCACAGGGCACCAAGCGGGGCCGAGATTCACTGCCTGCACTTGGTTTTGCGATGGCTGCAGTTGTCATTGTCGATCCATGGCAGGCGCGCGATGCAGGTTTTGCGCTCTCAGTGTTAGCAACTGCAGGTCTTCTTCTATTTGCACCTGTACTCATTGAAAAGATGAGAACACGTATGCCAGAGAAACTTGCGCAAGCCTTAGCACCACCGATAGCGGCAATAGTTTTCTGCTCACCCATCATCGTTGCACTCTCTGGATATCTAGCTCCCATGAGCGTTATTGCAAATTTGCTGGCAGCACCCTTTGTTGCACCCATCACGATTGTGGGCTTTATTGCAGCGCTATTTTCACCTATTGCGCCTCTGCTTTCCACAATATTGATGTGGTTCATCAGGTTTCCAGCAGGGGCAATTGCACTGATTGCAGATTGGGCATCTAGCTTTCCAGTTTTAACTTTGCGAACTGGAAAAATTGGATTCCTTATAGTTGCCAGTTTCACCCTAATCTCTTGGTTACTAAAGAAATGGCTCAAACAGATCATTATCTTTACCTTGGTGGTTCTCATATCCATCACTTGGCTTCAACGTTGGCCAGGAGGGGATTGGCAAGTGGCAAACTGCGATATCGGCCAAGGCGATTCGATGGTGATTAATTTAGGTAATCACCGAGGTTTAGTCATAGATGTTGGACCTGATCCAGTTGCTGAAGATCGTTGTTTGAAAGCACTTGGAATAAATGAGATTCCACTGCTAATTCTTTCGCACTTTCATGCAGACCACGTTGCAGGATTACCGGGAGCATTAAAGAATCGCACGGTAGGACAAGTCTGGGTCAGTGTTAACTCTGCACCCCTTGTTGAAAGTGCTATGGCTCAATCGGCTTTAAAAGGAGTTGAGATGATTAAGGCGGTGCGGGGAATGAGTTCCAAGTTAGGGCCACTGACAATTAAAGTTCTTTGGCCCACTTTGAGCGCAACTAGTTTTGCAGAAATGCCAGGTGATGGTTCTCAAATAAATAACTCCAGCATTGCCACCTTGATTACAGGTGATGCATTTTCAATCTTTGCAGGTGGGGATATAGAGCCACCAGTCCAGGAAATTCTAGTTAAGGATGTGGGCCCCGTTGATATATATAAAGTCTCTCATCACGGTTCTAGATACCAGGATCTAGCTTTCATGGCCGCTTTGCACCCACGTATTTCAATAATTTCGGTAGGGGCAGGCAATACTTATGGTCACCCAGCGGTGCAAACCCTGGACGCGCTGGCTAGACTCGGCTCAGAGGTTGTACGTACAGATATAGATGGTGCCATAGCAGTTCAAGTGCGAAATCATCACTTCACTATACGTAAAGCCAAAGGTCGGTTTAATCTCATTAGATGGGGGTAGATGCAGCATGAATTCCTTCTACCTCATTCTGGGATCAGAGGCCGCCCTTGCAGATAGAGCGTTAAGCAAGCTCACTGCCCAACTAAAAGACGAGAAATGTGAAATTACCAATCTCCTTGCAGCAGATGTCATAGTTGGTGATATTGCAGACTCGCTTGCCCCATCATTGTTTTCAGAGCGCCGTGGGTTAATCATCCGCGACCTACAAGATTTGCCAGAAGAATCTAAAGATGAAATCACTCGGTACTTAGATTCCCCAGATCCTTCAACGACGGTGATCTTTGTTCATAAAGGTGGTGTTAAAGGTAAAGCGCTATTAGATGCGATTAAAAAGCTTAAGCCAGAGA
>CANKXJ010000016.1 GCA_947487595.1 Actinomycetota bacterium | reverse complement strand
GTTGGTTTTATAACCCACAATGCCAATTGCTAGCGTTTCAAGGCGCTCTAGCGTGGCATGAACATCCAGAATAGATTTGACTCCAGCACACACAACGGTGATATCGAGTTGTGAGAGCGCAGTTAAGTCAGCAGATTCATCAAATGATTCATTGGCCCCTCTGTGAACGCCACCTAAACCACCAGTTGCAAATACTTTGATTCCTGCAATTGCTGCGATGTGAGCTGTGGCTGCAACAGTAGTTGCTGCGCTTTTTCCTTGGGCAATGATGATTGCTAAATCTCGGCTAGATGCTTTTGAAATATCATCACGATTTGCAATGGCATCGAGTTCACTTGCTTCAAGACCGATATGAACAACGCCATCAAGGAGTGCGATTGTGGCTGGGATGGCGCCGCGCTGGCGAATAATGCCTTCACACTCTTGGGCAACTGCCAAATTGGATGGCCGTGGCAATCCATGGCTAATAATCGTAGATTCGAGTGCAACGATGGGGGTGCCCGCTGCAATTGCAGCCGAAACTTCGGCTGAATATTTAATTGCACTCTTCATGGGTCAACCTTAGCCGATGTAATGAGAAGATATGAACGTGCATTTGTCCCAGATAACTCCATCGATCTTTACATCCCTGGGGCTATCGACTTCCGAAGACCTTTTAGCGATTGGGCCTTCGCCCAGTGGGCGTGAACTTCTATTTCTTATCGATGGTTTTGGCGCAGATGTCATTGAAAAATATGGCGATGCCATGCCCACTATCTCGCGCCTAACTAAGTTCTCAACATTAAATACTTCATTCCCATCAACTACTGCAACATCGCTAGCAACACTTATGACTGGCGAATTGCCTGGAGTTCACGGAATGTTGGGTTACACCGTGCAAGTTCCACGCAGTGGCGGTCGAATCCTTAACGCTCTTAAATGGGATGAGCGCGTTGATCCGATTAACTGGCAGCCAGTGCCAACGCTATTTGAGCGCGCAGTTGCGCAAAACATCAACGTCACACATGTTGCAGCAAAGCGCTATGTGAACTCAGGGTTCACACGAGCAGTCTTTCGTGGGGCGAACTATAGAGGTGCAAATGTTGCTGCAGATTTAATTGCAGAGACTAAAGCTGCGCTGCAAAAGACACCTTCTTTTGTCTATCTCTATGTCAATGATCTAGATGCAGCTGGACATAGTGATGGTGTTGGAAGTGAGAAGTGGTTAGCGGCGCTTTCTGTCATTGATCAAATGTTTTCAAACCTGATGAAAGAGATGCCACATGGCACCCGCATTTGGCTCACTTCAGATCATGGAATGGTAAATGCCAGTGAGAAAATAGTTATCGGACAAGATAATCCATTACTAGAAGGCGTGGCCGTCATTGCGGGTGAGCCTAGAGCTAGACATCTTTATTTATCTCCAGAAAATGACAGCATGAGCGCACGAAGTGAATTAGCTGGTAGATGGCAGGAATATTTGGGGGAAAAGGCAACTGTTCTTACTCGTGAAAGTGCAATCACTTCAGGCCTATTTGGTAGTGAAGTAAGTGCTGATGCACTTGATCGCATGGGCGAAGTCATTGCAATTGCTCAAGGTGGAGTTGTTTTACTTGATCCAGAGCGCGCCGAAAAAGAAGGTGCCATGGTTGGCCATCATGGTGGCGATAGTCAGATTGAATCTCAGGTGGGGTTGTTTACTACAGCTTTGAGTTAAAGCCACTCGGATTTTCTAAATTTGTAGAATAAGAAGGCACTTAAGGATGTAATCCCCACCAAGAGAAGTGGGTAGCTAAATTTCCAGCGAAGTTCAGGCATGAAATCAAAGTTCATCCCATAAATTCCAGCAATCATTGTGGGCCCGGCAGCAAGTGCTACCCAGGCAGAGATTCGTCGAACATCTTCATTTTGACGTACTTGGATATGAGCTAAGTCTGCCTGTAGCGCTGAGGAGAGGAGCGAATCCATACCAGATGCGTGCTCGCATGCTCGTTGCAAATGATCGAGGGTATCTCTAAAGAAGGGTTTGAGTAGATGGGGAGTTGGTTGGTAAGTTTCTGAAACTAATTTTTGAAGTGGAATGACAAGTGGTTCTATAGCATGCCGATACTCAATTATTTCGCGCTTAAGGAAGTAGATTTCTTGAGAAAAAGTCTGTCGCGTTCCACCAAAGACTTTATTTTCGAGTTGAATAACATCATTTTCTAACTCAGTAGCAATTGTTGTGTAACCATCGATTACTCGATCAACCACGGCGTGCAAGACAGCAAAAGGACCTTGAGTAAGAAAGTCAGGTCGCGCCTCTATTTCATGGCGAACTGAGGCCAGAGGTGAACCTTCACCGTGGCGAACAATCACGATGAAATGGGGATCAACAAAACACATTAATTCACCAGTTGTGATTTCACTTCGAGATTCATTGTAGAAAACAGTTTTTAACACAAAGAATGTTAGCCCGCCGTACTCTTCAATTTTGGGGCGCTGCTGAGCGGAAACTGCATCTTCCACAGCTAGTGGGTGGAAGTTGAGCTCACCAACTACGTGGTCAAACTCTTCTTGTGTGGGACTAGATAGGCCAACCCAAACAAAGCCTCCGTCTTTACGGGCTTCATCTACAAAATCGGAGATATCCCCAGAATCTTTTACGCGGATTCCATTTTGATAGAGGGCGGAATCAACAATCATTTCTTACTGATCTTCAGTAGGTTTAATGCCGAACATAATTTCATCCCAACTTGGAACCTTTGCACGTGCAACAACACCATCGCGCATAGCCTCATCATCTGGCAGTTCACGAATAACTGCCAAGCGTGGAACTTCTGGCATAGGGGTGACCTCTTCACGCAAAGAAGGGTGATTTGTATCTGAATAGACAAGTCCAGGTGCGCTCATCGGACGTGCTGGTGGCTCATCGCCCATCATCCAACGCGCATTTTCATCCATAGATGTGAGCACGCGACGAGTTGTGTCAAAGTTCCATTGCGCAATTCCAACACCGTTGGTGTTTGGATAATGCAGTTCAACTGTCCATGTTGAATCTTCATGGCGCCATGTGTTCCACGAAAGATCAGAGAGATCGATATTGCGTGGGGCAAGACGGGAAACGACAACGCCTAACAAGTTAACTGGATCGCGACTTCCTTCTTTGCGAACTGAAACTTGTTGAGCTTGATCAATGATGTAGATGCGCTCTTGCAAGATTGGGCCAGAGAAGCGTTCGATTTTTTCTAGTGGAATATTATTTTCGCGAGCTAACTCTTCTGCTAACTCACCAGCACGCAAGCGACGCTGAATCTCTTTGATAGAAATTGTGTCGCTTTCTTGTTCTGGAACTGCTGAAAGACGAGGTTGATTAACTGTGGCCCGCAAAGTGTCGCTAATGCGAACAGTGAACTCATTGCCATCATTATCATGCAGGGACAAGTGAGTACCTTCCTCACTCTTGCCGTTTAATCGAAGCTCAGTCACGGTTCAGAGAGTAATGGATGAGCCCCTTATAAACGCGAAAGTAGGGCAGTGTGGCTAATAAAGCTGCACACATAAATCCCAGAGGCACCCAGAAAGCGTTTTGTGCCCCGTAGGTTTCGATGACCCATCCGCCAAGGGCGCTAGAGATTGCACCACCTAGTGGCATGCCTGCCACCACCCAGGTAAATGATTCAGTGATCTGTGCACTCGGCACCGCATCTTGCACAACACCATAGGCATTTACTATTAAAGGCGCGATAGCAAAGCCGTTAAAGAAGAGCGCGATAGCTAACCAGAATATTGAATCCACAAATATAAATGGAATTGATAGAACGGTCAGCGCCGTTAAAAAGATGAGGAAGCGGCCGACATAGGGGGTTTTCCATTTTACTAACCCATTAATGATGGCCATGACTGCGCTGCCTGATGCCCACAAACCCAGTAGTAGACCCGAATGTGATTTTTGCCCTTGGCTTTCGGCAAATCCAACGACAGTAATTGCGATTGCACCAAAGAATCCACCGGTAAAAGTTGTGGCAAGTGCAATTGCCTGAACGATAGGTATTCCAATCACTGGGGGATGCGGATCCTTTACTCGCACTGGTGATGGTGGTGGCTCAGTTGCTCGTTGCATTGCAAAGAGAGGCAGTCCAATAGACATCAAAATCATTCCCGCAATTAATCCGGCCGCAGGTGCAATTGATGTAGCACATGCCGTGGCAGTAATGGGACCAACAATGAAAACAATCTCATCCATCAATGCCTCATAAGAGTAAGCAGTATTGACCACATGCTTATCTGCCTCATCTTCATCGGTAGTTGATTTATCTGGACTTAAGACATGTAACCAACGGCGGCGCACTAAGCCACCAGTATTGATTGCGGCAAGTTCAGCCACGATGATGGACACAAACCAAGTCCAGACAGGTGCTCCATTCATCACGAGTGCGATAAAGAGTGAAAGGCCAATGATTTTCATTGGCACAACTCGAAGCAGCATCTTTCGTTGTCCGATGCGATCTGCAACACGAGACCAAAATGGTGTTGCAATAGAGATAACAATGGAGGCAACTGCGCTCAGCGCCCCAGCTAGTGCATAGGAATCACTGACTGCAACAACAATAAAAATTAGAGCTAAAGAATCCATTGATATAGGCATTCGGCCAATGAGGGCTGAAATAGAAAATTTCATCGCTCCCGGTGTACGAAACAGGGTTGTATATGCCGAGAACATGCAGCCCATCCTATGACAGGGTTAAGATATGCATGTGAGCATTAATGATGAACTCTTAGCGCTGGCTTTGGATATTGCCAAGCAAGCTGGCCGTTTATTAGTTGATCGCCCAGCCTCTTGGGAGTTAACTTCTAAATCAACTGCGATAGATATTGCAACACAGATGGATGTTGCAAGTGAAAAACTCATAGTCAACGCCATTCTTGCTGCCCGCCCAGATGATGGAATTATTGGCGAAGAAGGCGCGGATAGGGTGAGTACATCCGGTTATACATGGGTGATTGATCCAGTGGATGGAACTGTGAACTATTTCTATGGCCTACCTGGCTGGAACATCAGTATTGCTGTTAAAGATGGGCAGGGCACAGTGGCAGGAGTGGTGCATGCCCCCACTATTGATGCGACATGGCATGCAAGCCGTGGTGGTGGTGCTTTCCTCAATAACCTACCGATTTCCTGCAATGAACCCATTGAATTAAACCGAGCTTTGATTGCAACAGGTTTTGCATATGAAGTTAAAGATCGCATCAACCAATTAGATCTAGTCAATCAACTGGTTCCAAAAATTAGAGATATCCGCCGTATGGGCGCAGCTGCAACTGATTTATGTTGCGTGGCAACGGGAATGGTGGATGGCTACATTGAAACTGGATTAAAGGAGTGGGATTTAGCCGCTGGCGCTCTGATTGCTACTGAGGCTGGGGCAGTTGTGAGCACGCATTCTTGGCGGGGGATGGAGTTAACTGTGGCAGGCGGTGCCCACCTACATAGCGCCCTCATGCGGGAGATTCCCGCCTAGATCTACCCGATTTAGGCTCAAGGCCCCTTCTGTGGCAAGATACGCAGTCTGCACCTGCCACAGCCGGTGCTTAAAAGATGAAGATAAAAAAGGACGAATTCCATGAACATTCTTGACGCCGTAGATGCAGCATCGCTGCGCAAAGACATCCCACAGTTTCGTGCTGGTGATGAGCTCAAGATTCACGTCCGTGTTATCGAAGGTAGCAAGAGCCGTCTTCAGGTATTCCAAGGAATCGTTATCCGTCGCCAAGGCGATGGCGTTCGTGAAACATTTACAGTTCGTAAAGTTTCTTACGGTGTTGGCGTAGAGCGCACATTCCCAGTTCACACACCAGTTATTGAAAAGATTGAATTAGTAAAGAAGGGCGAAGTTCGTCGCGCCAAGCTTTACTACCTACGCGATCTACGCGGTAAGGCGGCAAAGATTCGCGAAAGGCGCGATGGCGTTGAAGGTTACGGTGATGGAATTCTTTCAACACCTGAACCAATTGCCCCTGTAGTTGCAGCAGCTCCAGTAGTTGAGGAAGTTGTTGAAGCGCCAGTAGTAGAGGCAGTTGTAGAGGCTCCAGTAGTTGAGGCTGTTGTTGAAGCCCCAGTTGCTGAAGAAGTTGTTGAAGAAACTCCTAAAGCCGAATAATCACCTCAATGCGTCGTAAGGGTTCCCTCCTTCGGGAGCTCCCAATCCTTGTTGTAGTTGCACTTGTCGTCTCCCTGTTTATAAAGACATTTTTAGTGCAGTTTTTCTATATCCCCTCCGGCTCTATGGAAAACACTTTGCAGATTAAAGACCGCGTTGCAGTAAATAAAGTTCCTTTTCTTTCGCGCAATATCGCCCGTGGTGATGTCGTTGTCTTCCGCGATCCGGCCGGCTGGTTACCTGAAATTATAGATTATTCAACAAATAAATATGTTGCCAAGGTAAAGACAGGTCTGGTTGCAGTCGGTGTATTGCCTAACCCAGCTAAACAGTATTTGGTTAAGCGTGTCATTGGTGTTGGCGGAGATCGCATCGTTTGCTGCGACAAGGCGGGTCTATTAACTGTTAATGGCGAAGCAATTACTGAGCCTTATATCTTTGCTGGAAATAAGCCTAGCGAAATGAATTTTGATGTCACCGTCCCTAAAGGAAAATTTTGGGTAATGGGAGATCATCGAAATGCAAGTGCGGACTCTAGGTATCATCAAGAGGATATCAACAAAGGTTTTATTCCACTCTCACGCATTACGGGCCGAGTAGTTGCAGTCATCTGGCCTTTCAAACACATTACCTACGTTCCACCAATCAACGTTCTGAAATAGTTCTTTATGAAGGTTATTGAGCAGCTGCTCATTCAAGCAGGGATCTCACCTATTGCCGGCGTTGATGAAGCTGGACGCGGAGCATGTGCTGGACCGTTGGTAATTGCAGCTGTTGTTTTAAATGATCCTTTTGCACCAGAGCTTGCACCGGTGCGAGATTCAAAAGAGATTAGCGAAAGTAAAAGAGATGAAGTCTTTGATCTTATTCAATCCATTGCATCCAGCATTAGTGTGGTGATTGTGCCGGCCCAAGAAGTTGATGCACGCGGTGTTCATGCAGCAAATCTTGATGGCATGCGCAGAGCTGTTAATGGGCTCGAAATAGCCCCCGCATATGTTTTAACCGATGGATATGCAATTGAAGGTTTAGGTTTCCCCAATTTAGCAGTGTGGAAAGGTGATCAAGTAGTTGTCAGCATTAGCGCAGCTTCGGTAATTGCAAAAGTCACACGCGATCGCATTATGCGCCAAATGGATACAGAGTTTCCGCTCTATGGCTTTGGCGGACACAAGGGATACATCACTGCCGCTCATGCACAGGCCCTGACTGAACATGGGCCTTGTGCACAACACCGCCAATCTTTCTCAAATGTAGCTGCACTTATTCACAAGCAGTAGTTTGATCTAAGCTTTTTATCACCCGCCAGATTTAACGTGGCGCCTTATGTACATACAAACACCTGCCTTTCTGACTCCATTTGAAGCCCGCGCCATTCTCTTTTCCGCCATTGAACCTGGACATTTCTTCTGGACTGCCCAGATTTTGCAGTTCGGCCCCCTTAAAACTTTGGAATCTATTCTTTCGGGTGAGTACCCAGCCGAGAAAACGAAAACGATCATCACATCAATCCGAGCCGCTGACGTTGGCCAAATTATCTATGAGATTGA
This sequence comes from Actinomycetota bacterium, assembly GCA_947487595.1. GTDB lineage: Bacteria > Actinomycetota > Actinomycetes > Nanopelagicales > Nanopelagicaceae > Planktophila. The sequence continues at coordinate 4,347 of CANKXJ010000016.1, read as the reverse complement.
AAAAGTGGGAGCGAAGTTTCTTACCCCTGAACATGAGCACTGGCCCGTGGGCGTAAATCAATTAGCTAATCCACCTATCGGATTAATAGTTAAAGGGGACTCAACTTCACTCACAACTCCAGCTCTGGCCATTGTTGGTTCACGCAAACCAACTAACTATGGGGCGCAGGTTGCTAATGATTTTGCGCGGGCTTTTTCAGATTTAGGGTGGACGATAATTAGCGGGGGAGCATATGGAATTGATTCCTTTGCACATCGTGCAACACTGCAAGCAAATGGCAGAACTATTGCAGTTCTGGCTACAGGGATAGAAGTTGCCTATCCGAAATCTAATCAAAAGCTCTTTGATGAAATGCTTGTGAATGGTGCATTGATAAGTGAGCTCATGCCATCTGAGAACGCAGTGCCCTCTAGGTTTCTGGTTCGCAATCGATTAATTGCATCGATAGCCAAAGCTACCCTGGTGGTTGAAGCTGCCTTTCAAAGTGGATCTCTTCGCACCGCACACGATGCCGCCGAACTACTTCGTCCAGTCATGGCAATTCCAGGACCGATTAACTCTGTGATGAGCCAGGGATGTCATCGCTTAATTAGTGAACGTGCCGCAGAACTAATCACTTCTGTTGCAGATGCAGTGGAGTTCATTGGTGTAAAACAATGAGAGAATAAGCCTATGAGTGATTTCCGTTCGGGCTTCGTTGCCATTGTTGGCCGCCCAAACGTTGGTAAATCAACTCTCATTAACGCGCTAGTTGGTAGCAAGATTGCAATCACTTCACATCATCCCAACACCACCCGCAGTGCTATTCGCGGCATTGTCCATGGAGTGAACTTCCAGGCAGTTTTAGTTGACACTCCTGGAGTCCACAAGCCTAAAACGCTATTAGGCCATCGCCTTAACGCTGTAGTGGATCAATCTATGGATTCAGTTGATGTTGTAATTCTCTGCATTCCAGCCGATGAGACCTCAGGTGCTGGAGATGTATACATCGCTCAAGAAATTGCCAAGCACCCGCGAGCAAAGAAGTTTGCAGTTATTACCAAGACAGATTTACTCTCTAAGGAAAAGCTGGCCCTTCGCTTAAGCGGGATTATGGAGTTAGCTCAAGGCTTTATGTGGGATGAAATCATTCCTGTCTCTGCTGCAATTCATGATCAAATTGATTTACTCAACCAACTCATTGGTGCTGCCTTGCCAGCTGGTCCTGCTTATTACCCTGAAGGCACAACCAGTGATCAAGCAATTGAGCAGTTGATTTGCGAGTTTATTCGAGAAGCTGCGCTGCAGGATGTTCGAGAAGAACTTCCTCACTCTATTGTTGTAACAATTGATGAGTTTGGTGAGCGAGAAGAAAAAGGATCACGTCCCTTTTATGATGTTCATGCAACTATCCACGTTGAACGTGACACGCAGCGCGCAATTTTGCTGGGTCATCAGGGCGTTCGATTAAAGGAAATTGGAATCAGAGCCCGCGCAGATATTGAGCGCGCACTTGTTGCCAAGATATTTCTTGGCCTGCATATTAAGGTCTCTAAAGAATGGCAGCGTGATGCTCGCATGCTAGACAAACTAGGTTTTGAAGAGCGTCGTTAAACTTTCTCTCTGCGACTTGCTAAAAATGATCCTAGCAAAACCATGGGTAGACCCACGATGATTCCTAGGGTAATTGGCTCATCTAAAATAAGAATTCCAAGGACCACAGCGACTGCTGTATTCACATAGGTTGTTAATGAACCGCGTGCTACTCCAATTTCAACGATAACAATAAAGAAGAGCATGAAGGCGATTGCAGTGCTGAATACACCTAGCACTACTAGGGCCGCGATTGCTTCTGCTGAAACTGGATTACTTGGCCATGTGGCAATCGCAATCGGTGTGTAGAAAAGACATGTGAGTCCCATTGCCACGCCGTTAATGGCAATTCCATCAACACCTGGCAAGTTGGTCGTAATCATAAGAACTGCATATGCGTACATGATTGCAGCCAGGATCACCATGGCAATCGCCTTTGGGTTGCTGGTTCCAGTTATAGATTCAATTCCAACCAAGGCAATGATTCCAAGGAAGCCAACGACTAGACCAAAGATTCTCTTGGGTTGCCAAACGCTGTGATCTCCACGCAGGGAAGAGAAGATAGATGCAAAGAAAGGCACTGTTGCAACTAATAGTCCAGCTAGACCAGATGAAATCTCTTTTTCAGCACTTGTTATGAGAATCCAGGGGCCAACCATTTCAAGTACAGCATATGGAATTACGTATTTAATGCCTTTGATTGCATCTTTGAAAGTGTTTTTCTTAATTGCAATAGGAATCAAAATTGCAGCACCAATGAGTGTGCGGCCAGCAACAATGAGGGGAGGCGGAATATCAGCCACAGCTACCTTCATGAGTAGATAAGGAATTCCCCATAAGAAGCCGACAATGCCAAATAAGATCCAGGATTTACGGGTCATTTAGGCAATCACAGCGCGGTAGAGAGAATTGGTTGCAGAGGCAACGGCGTCCCAACCAAATTTCTTCATGGAGCCTACTCTACCAATTTGCAGTGTTATCTCGCAAAGTTCGATATTTATCCATTACATGTGGAGTTGCTTGCGAATGATGATGTGAAACTTTTCCTAGATCCCATGTTGGCATTTCACTGAGAAGGGCCCATGCAGCTTGTTTAGCTGCGCCATCAGCAACATATTCTCCAGCCGGCGGCACAAGAACTTCGCGACCAAAGAGTGCGCTAGCAATTGTTGGAATTGCCGGATTCTTTGCCGCGCCTCCGATGAGAAGTATGCGATTGACGTTTACGCCCAGTGCAATCAAAGAATCAACGGCATCGGCTAATCCGGCCAACATTCCTTCGATCATGGCCCGTGCAATATCGGCCTGATTGGAGTTATTCAAATTCATTCCAGAAAATACGCCAGTTGCATCTGGGCGGTTAGGAGTTCGCTCACCTTCAAAATATGGCAGAAGAGTTAAACCATTAGCACCTGGAGTTGCAGAGAGTGCAAGGGCACCGACTTCATCATGAGTTTTACTAAGAATCTTTGTTGCAGCATCCATAATGCGCGCCGCATTTAATGTGCAGACAAGAGGTAAGAAGCGACCGGTTGCATCGGCAAAACCTGCAACAGCTCCAGTTGCATCATGCGTAGGAGTTTGCGAAACTGCAAAAGCTGTGCCAGAAGTTCCCAGTGAAACTACAACATCTCCTGGTTGTGCTTGCACACCCAATGCTGCGCCAGCATTATCCCCAGCACCTGCAGCAATTGGAATTCCATTAGTTGTTGTTCCGCCAAAAGAATTAGGCGCAATGATTCTTGGTAACCGAAGTTCTGAGTCATGGCGCAGTGCTAGACGTAAAATATCTTCACGGTAGTGCGAAGTTGTTGGATCAAAATATCCAGTTCCAGATGCATCACTTCGATCTGTGAATAGTGTGGAGAAGTCTTTACCGCCTTGTAGTTGCCAAGAGAGCCAATCATGGGGCAGGGCTACGGATGCAACGCGGGCGGCATTTTCTGGTTCGTTATCTGCCATCCAGCGAAGCTTTGATGCAGTAAAAGATGCAACTAAGACTGAACCAACTTTGCGAGCGATTTCAGCGTTGCCGCCTTCTTCGCGGTTTAAATCCTCGGCAGCTTTGGCAGATCGTGTGTCATTCCATAACAAGGCAGGTCTAATGACTTCGCCATCACTATCAAGTGCCACCATTCCATGTTGTTGTCCGGCGATAGAAATCGCTTCAACATCATCTAATCCACCAGCATCTTTTATTGCGCTATCAAGGGCGCTTTTCCAATGAATAGGATCAACTTCTGTGCCATCAGGATGTGCTGCTCGGCCTTGGCGCAGCAGCGCTCCCGTGTGGGCATCGCGCATGACTACTTTTACCGACTGAGTAGATGAATCCACGCCTGCGATAATTTGTTGATTGCCCATGTGGCAAGGCTAGACTGTTCCAGTCAGCGTTGACCACAGGCCGGGCGCTTTTCTTAGCTCGAGCCCTTCATCATTTTCTTTTTAATGGAGTTAATAATGCGTATTGGTGTGCTAACTGGTGGCGGAGATTGCCCAGGTCTAAATGCTGTGATTCGCGCCGCAGTTCGTAAAGGTGTAAAAGAGTACGGACATGAATTTGTTGGATTCCGTGATGGCTGGAAGGGTCCACTAGAGGGCTTAACAATGCCTCTGAATATTGAAACAACTCGTGGCATCTTGCCTCGCGGCGGAACAATCCTGGGATCGTCTCGTACTAACCCTTTCAAGATTGAGGGCGGTGTAGAAAAGATTAAGGACAACCTAGCTAAAGCTGGAATCGATGCGCTTATTGCAATCGGTGGCGAGGATAC
>CANKXJ010000015.1 GCA_947487595.1 Actinomycetota bacterium | reverse complement strand
AGGCGGTTATTACTACCGCCCATATCAACTGCCAGATTGACCCCAATGATTGGCGCGATTCCAAAATCAACACAGCTTTGAGCAAAGCGAATAGCACCGGCTAAACCATCACGATCAGTTAACGCCAGCGCCGGCATCTCAAAGGCGGCAGCGCGCTCTACTAAATCAGCTGGTTGTGTTGTGCCGTATTTGAGTGAATAAGCACTGGCAACGTTGAGGTGAATAAAGCTCATACGTTACGGATAATCCATTGACCGCTAACTTCATCGCGCTCTAATTCAAATGTTGTTAGCGCCCCAATAGGTGCTGCCTCCACGCGCCACAAAGCACGTGCTTGATCATCAGGTCTGTACTTGCCATCGCTAATGCGATTCCACCATCCACCTGCTTCACACCAGCGCGATAAGACTGCGTGGATACGAAAGCGCCGTCCCTTGAAGGTGAATTCAATGGGCGTTGTTGCACCATCGATGGTGACATCGTGGGCGGGATTGACCTGCATCATGAGCTGGGGGCCTTTCTGAGTATTCGAACAGATGTTCGAAAAATAGTCCCCTGGACTGACAAATAGCAAGCGCGCAGGCGTGTCGAGGGTAAAGAATAGTTGAAATTTCAACTACTATTACCCCAGTTCGTATTTACCCAACTAAGGAGTCCCATGGACGTAGTACTCGTAATCGCTCGCATCTTGTTTGCTGGCATCTTCATCTCTTCAGGAATCAGCCACCTCACCAAGTTGGATGCAATGACTGGTTATGCCCAATACAAGAAGGTCCCGGCTGCAAAGCTCAGCGTAATCATTTCAGGTCTGATGATTCTTGTTGGCGGCCTCTACATCGCATTTGGCGTATACGCAGATCTTGGCGCACTACTTATCGCGCTGTTCTTAATCCCAGTAGCGTTCATGATGCACGCATTCTGGAAAGAGAGTGATGCGACAGCTAAGCAAAATGAAACTATTGGATTCTTCAAGGATCTATCTCTTGCAGGTGCTGCACTCATAATCTTCGTACTAGTTGGTTCTGGTACAGATTTTGGTCCAAGCATTACAGGTGCATTCTTTAACCTGTAAACAATTAGTCAGTAAAGCCCCTACCGAGAAATCTGTGGGGGCTTTACTTTTTCATTACATGTGATTGATACCCGGCAAGTAACAACATCAGTACCGGATACATCATTGCAACTGGAAGAGTGAGAACTTGCGCAAGAGCCCCGGTTACAGATGGCCCAATGAAATAACCAGCAATACCAATCACGCCAACGCGTGCAATGGCAACAGATGATGCAATTCCGGGAACTTCAGAGGCTGCCAAAATATAGGCAGGAAACATTGGACCAATACCCAATCCAGCACACGCAAAACCAACATTGACGATTATTAAAGCCAGAATTGGTTGTGAATCTGAGAGTGGCACAGCGATTGCAATGCCAGCTCCTAAACCAATGCCACCTAAATAACCACCGTAGAGCACTGTCTTTCGTGGCCCAAAGTGATCAAGTGCTCTATCGCCTAAAAAGCGGGAAGTAATCATCGCTAGTGAAAAGACGGCAAATGCTGAGGCGTTAACGCCTATGCCATAGCCCATGTCATCGCGCAGCAAAATTGCGCCCCAATCACTTGCAGCGCCTTCTGCAATAAGGCCGCCCAGTAAACCGATGCCCATTCCCCACAGTGGAAGAACTGATTTGCCAAAGAATGGAATCTTGGCATCGGTCTCTTCTTCTCCGCCGCTGTGTTCATCTTGATCTGAAGTGAGAAGCATGCGCACAGCTGGAATAAATAAGAAGAAGCAGACGATGCCGACTCCAACCAAGTTATCGCGCGGTGAAACATACTTGGCAATTGATCCACCTAAAACTGTTGTTGCAAAAGCACCTGATGACCACAGCGCATGGAATGAAGACATCACTCGATGACCTAAGAGTTTTTCAATGACAACAGCTTGGGTATTAGATGCGATATCCATACTGGAATATCCAAGACCCATGATGAATAGACCGAAAATCAATGTAATAGGAGATGTTGAAAAACCCATCAAAATCAACCCAATAGGCATGATGATGATTGCTACTCGAATGACTGCTTGAGTGCCATAGGAATGAACTAAGCGACCAGTGAGTTGAGCGCCAAGGATTGCGCCAATAGTGCTGGAAATAAGAATAAGACCTAGTTGGCCGTTGTTTAATCCATTAGCATCACGAATCTCAGGGATGCGAGCAACCCAGGCCATGGATACAACGCCCATAAAGAAAAAAGTGGCAAGTAGCCCTACCCGCGCACGCGTTGCACTTGTGAATAAATCATTGCTCATAAGATGATAACCGTAACTGAGAATGCCCTATTAGTCTGCTTACACTCCCCCTTTATCCTTCAGGTTCTTCCAACTCTAAAAAGCCTTCAGCGATATAGAATCAAACCCATACCAACCCAACAAGGAGCTCTCCGTGGACAACATCACAGCCTTTAATAATCACCTTCCAGTCAAGGTCCGCTTTGGAGAAGGTGTTGCGCAAACGTTGCCAGCAGTTGTTGCAGAACTTGGTGCAAGCAAAGTCTTTTTGATGGTTGATAAAGATATTGAGAAGTTCAATCCTGCGGCAGCAAAGCTCATCGATCAGATGAAGGCAGCCCCTGGCATCACCCTTACTGTCTTTGAAAAGCCTGCAGGTGAGCCAACTATTCAAATGGTCGATGATTCAATCGCAGCACTTAAGGCAGCAGGCTCTGATGTTGTTGTTGCACTCGGTGGCGGTTCAATTATTGACACTGCTAAAGCTGCGCGTCTTTGCGCCCAACTCAACTGCACATTCCGTGAGTTCCAATCAAAGCCACCTGTTTATCCAGCACCAACACTTCCACTTGTTGCCCTTCCAACATCTGCTGGAACTGGCTCTGAAGTATCTGGTGGCTCGGTTATCTCTGATCCAGAAGCAGGTCGCAAAGCAGGTATTGCCAATGGAAACCTTCGTGCACAAGTTGCACTGGTGGACCCAGTCCTTACATATTCAATGCCACCTTCAATGACAGCTAACACTGGTATTGATGCTCTGGCTCAAGCTATTGCTGGAATCATCGCAAAATGTTCAACTCCTATTGGAGATGCCATTGGTTATGAAGCAGTGCGCATGATGACTCCAGCCTTAGTTGCTGCCTTTAAAGATGGCAATAACACAGTTGCTCGCGCTGGAATGGCATCAGGGAGCATGATGGCTGGACTAACAATGAATATCTCTGATTGCACAGCAGAACACTCATTAGGTCAAGCAATCGGTGGCTTAAAACATGTTCCACACGGTCTAACAATTGGTTTAGTTCTAGTTGAAACACTGACCCGCGAGGCAAAGATTGTTCCTGAAAAGATGGAGCGCGTTGCAGATGCGATGGGCGCGCCACAAGATGGCACTAAGGATGGATCTCGTTGCGTGAACGCTGTGAGAAAGATCCTTGCAGAGCTTGAGTTCCCTGTGCTTTCATCTCTTGGCTTTGTTGAGGGCGATATCGATGAGCTAGCTGAAATCGCACTTAAAGACTTCTTTATTACACAAGCTCCAAAGCCATGGAGCAAACAAGAAGTGGTGGATGCCTTCATGTCAGCGCTCAAATTAGAAAGCCGTGTTGCATAGATAGTGGAAGAAGTTCTCAATAACCCTTCAGTTATCCGAGTAACTGCCCTGCTCAAAGAGCTGGGTTGTTCTGGTGAAGTAACTATTCTTTCTGACTCTGCTCGCACAGCACTCGATGCTGCCAATGCCCTAGGCATTGAAGTGGGACAAGTGGCATCCTCCATTGTTTTTAAACTCCCAAGTGGCAATCCACTGCTAGTTATTACAAGTGGGCGCCATCGTGTGGACACAGAACTAGTGGCTAAGAACTTAGGTGTTGAAAAACTTCACCGCGCAGATGCGGACTTTGTTAAGAATGCTTCGGGCTTTTCCATCGGTGGCGTGAGCCCACTGGGGTGGATTTCTAAGCCAGAGGTAATCCTGATTGATGAAGCGTTAAACGATTACGACGTTGTTTGGGCTGCTGCTGGACATCCCCATGCGGTTTATCCGACAACGCATGACGAATTGATTCAATGCACTGGTGCTACGCCAATCGTTGTAGGAGACTAGTTAAATGAGGAACAAAACTTTTGTAACCGCAGTTTTTGCTTCTTTTGCTTGGAACCTATATTTAGTTGGCGGTGTCATGTTGGGTGCTTCATACGCACTTGATCGCGCAGCTGGTGGGCAATTTGAGGTATTTCCCACTTACCTAAGAATTCTTTACATTTTAAATTTTGCCCTGGTTGCCTATCAGGTAGTAATTTTCGCTCGCTTCTCCTACGGCCTCGCGGTTAAGCCAAAATGGATAGTTAAAGCTTTTGTAATTCTGAGCGCTTTGGGAATTCTTGCTAATGCAGCATCTCGAAGCGCTAATGAGCGTTGGAATGTTATCCCCGCTTTAATCATTACATTTGCTTTTTATCGAATTTTGAAATCCGACATAAAAGAACATAAATAACGGCGAAGGCATTTCTAATGAGAGACCAAGTTCGAACCTCATACAACATTTCCCCAGTCGAGATGGTTTCAAAAGCCACAGGAAGCGTTTCACCTGTCGGTTGGGTGAACACGCCTGAGATTACTTTGATTGATCAGGCTCTCAATGATTACGAGGTTGCTTGGGCTGCAGCGGGACACCCGCACTCTGTTTATCCAACATCTTTTGAAGAGCTAGCGCGAGTAACGGGTGCTATGCCGATGGTTGTTGGAGACTAACTTTGAATACTTTAGGAATGATTACAATTGTCATTGATGAATATGACGCAGCAATTTCTCACTACGTTAATAATCTGGGTTTCACTCTTATTGAAGACACAGTCCTGTCTCCTGAAAAGCGCTGGGTGGTAGTTGCACCTAGTTCACAAGGTGCTCGAATACTGCTGGCAAAGGCTGCTAATCAGGCACAGGTAGCAGCAATAGGTAATTCAACTGGTGGGCGTGTGGGATTCTTTATGTATGCAACCAACTTTAATGAAACTTACGAGGGATACAAATCTAGAGGCATTGAGTTCATTGAAACTCCCCGTCAAGAGGCCTATGGTCAAGTGGTGGTATTCAAAGACAAATATGGAAATAAGTGGGATTTAATTGAACAGAAATAGCGATGTCTCAAAGGCAAGAATCTTTGAGTGGCTAGGTGTTGTAACCGCAATTGTTTATTCACTTCTAGTTGCCGCCAATATTGGAGCTGAATTCATTGGATTTAGCTTGCTTCTGACATCTGCTGCCCTGATTGGTATCTGGGCATACCTTGGAAAACACAAAGGAATTCTCTTCTTGCAGTTTTTCTATGCAGCCGCTGGCATTATCGGAATGATCCGCTGGTTTTAAATGATCGTTGCCTACTTCTGGACAATTACTCCTAGCCGTATTCCCTTTGCGATAGTTGCAATGGCTATGGATCGATTTGTTTTGCGTTCATCCAAAAACGTTGGCTTTTTTAAATCTCTTGGTACGGGCAAAGGTGAGACATTCACACCTGCAGATGCCAATGCACTGCGCTGGGGTTTGATTGCACAAGTGCAAGACATTGACACCTTTGATCAATCTTTTGTTGTGAAGCAGTGGCGCAAGAACAGTGTGAGCGAATTTCGCGCCGTTCTTGAACCAATCTCATCTCACGGCCAATGGGCAAAGCAGGAACCATTTATTGCAACGGCAAAGGATTGGACAGGTCCAGTTGCTGCAATTACTCGTGCACGTATTAAGTGGCATCAAAACTTTCGCTTTTGGAGCTCTGTGCCACCTGTGACAATGTCTTTGAAATCAGCACCTGGATTAATCTCTGCCGTAGGAATTGGTGAAGCCCCTATTGGTTTGCAGGGCACCTTCTCTTTGTGGGAGTCAGGGGAAGCAATAAAGAACTTTGCTTATAAGGGCGCAGCCCACCAAAAGGCGATTGCAGACACAACTACCTATAACTGGTATTCAGAAGAGCTCTTTGCACGCTTTGCGCTCAAAGATATTCGCGGTTCGATTAATAGTTAAGTAGTTATATAGGGCAGACTTAAGCCATGTCGATCCGTCACTACACTCCAAGACGGCGCCGCCATGGGCAGTTATCGCCTCGCGTAAATGGGCTACTAAACTCTGTTGTTGCCATCGCAATTCTGCTTCAAGTCATCTATCCATTAGTGGATGGTGAAGTATTGAGATTACTCACAATCAATGTAGTTTATTGGGGCGCAGGAGCGATGTTGTTACACGCACTTCTTGCATATGGCACCCGCTATGCGATCACTTACTTTTTCTTTACTTTCTTCTTCGCCCTCACCATCGAACATGTTGGAGTGGTATCACAATGGCCGTTTGGCAACTACTCATACTCTGGTGATTTAGGTTTAAAAATCTTTGAAGTTCCTCTTGTTGTTCCATTTGCTTGGATCATGATGGCGCACCCAGTCTTAACCGCTGCCAGGCGCATTGCAGGTAATTGGGTATTTCTCTATGGTGGATTTGCTCTTGCTGCATGGGATTTATTTTTAGATCCTATGATGGTGGCAGAGGGTCGTTGGACATGGGTTGTCACCGGGGCACATGTTCCTTTTCAACCTGAGATCCCTTTATCTAATACTTTTGGTTGGTTACTCAGTGGCATGTTTTTAATCGGCGTATTACATCTGATTACCCCTCGCGATAAGCGAAAGGGTGGCGCCACATTTCTTGCCACTGACGCATTTCTATTGTGGACGTTATTCTCAGGAGTTATTAGCAACTTATTCTTCTTTAGCCGTCCAGGTATTGCCTTCTTTGCCGGAGCTATCTATGGCACCGTCTTTGCCCCGTATTTCTTTAACCGCTGGTTAGGCCGCCCTTAGATTCCATGGATTACCTCTTAATAATTCCAGCAGGTTTTATTCTTTTTATCTCTCTCATCAACTTCCTGACTATTCGCACGCCAAATAAGGCCACGCAGATTGAAGAATCAATCTCGGTGATAGTCCCCCTGCGCAATGAAGCTAAAAACGTTGCAGAACTTGTTGCCTCACTTCACAATCAAAAGAATCTGACTCAAGTTGAGTTCTTGCTTCTCGATGATAATTCTGAAGATGACACTCTTGCTCTCCTGCAACAACACACATCTGCTCTATCTAACTTTCACATACTGACTGGATCCACCCTGCCACAGGGGTGGATTGGCAAAACTTGGGCGCTGCAACAACTCTTTGAAAGAGCTAGCGGTGAAATCATCATCTCTGTTGATGCTGATGTGCGATTATTTCCTGATGCAATAAATCGTGCAGTTACATTGCTCAAGAACTCACAATTAGATTTCCTCTCCCCTTATCCAAAGCAGCTCTCATTCTCATGGTCTGAAAGGCTGATCCAGCCACTGCTTCAATGGTCGTGGATGTCCACAGTTGTTTTGCGAATTGCTGAAAAGAGTTCAATCTCTTCAATGGTTGTGGCCAACGGTCAGTTTTTTATTGTTAGACGAGCAGCTCTTGCTCAAGTGGGTGGCTATGACTCAGCTCGCAACAAAGTTTTAGATGATGTGGAATTAGCAAGGGCCCTTGTTAAGCAAGGTTCACATGGTTGTGTGGCAAATGGCGCAGAAATTGCCTCCACTCGAATGTACTCATCGTGGGGAGAGATTCAAGCCGGTTACGGTAAATCTCTGCATGCAGCCTTTGGTTCTGTTTTTGGTTCTGGCATTGCAATCGCATTCCTTTTTCTCACAGGTATCGCTCCACTAGTTGCAGGGATTATGGGCTCTTACGCTGGTTGGTATGCCTATGCCGCAGTTACTCTTACCCGCGTAATGAGTTCAATTAAATCTGGCAAAAATCCTCTGGATGCGCTTTTGCATCCCATTTCTTCCGCGCTTCTTATTTACCTCATCATTTACTCATGGTTAATGCGTGGGCAAGTGCAATGGAAAGGCCGCACACTATGAAGATAGTTGTAATTGGCGCTGGCATGGGCGGAATGATGTCAGCTGCACGTTTAGCTAAAGCTGGCCATGAAGTTAGTCTCTATGAAGCATCAGATCGCGTGGGCGGAAAACTACACACTGAATGGATTGGCAAGGTTGCCTTTGATACCGGTCCATCTCTTTTGACTTTGCCAGCCGTTTATAAGGATTTCTTTGCGCGCACTGGTAAACATCTTGGATTGCTCTGTGAAATACAGACAGTGGATCCATCTTTTGCTTATCATTTCGCCGATGGCACAAACGTTAACTTCGCTAATCTATCCAGGTATCACACGCTCAATAATCTTCGCGCAGCCTATGGCGAATCTGTTTCACGCCAGTGGGATCAATTGATGCGCAGGGCAGAAAAGATGTGGGATGTTTCTCGGGAACCATTTATTGAAAATGAACTTCGCTCTCCTTTTTCTCTACTTAAGCGCTTTTCACTCATAAGAGATCTTAAAATAATTGCCCCATGGAAAACTTTGAGAGATTTTGCGACCGAAGAACTCTCTGATGAACACCTTCGATACATCCTAGATCGCTATGCAACCTATAGCGGCTCTGATCCACGCAGGGCACCTGCAGTTCTCTCCACCATTGCCTACGTTGAAGAATCTTTCGGTGCTTGGCATATCAAAGGTGGCATTGGAAGGCTAGCAACGCTGGTGCATGAGCGAGCAGAGAAAGTGGGAGTTACATTCCACCTTAACTCCCCTGTTGCTTCCATTGATGTTAAAAGAGGCAAAGCAACTGGAATTACTCTAGAAAACGGTGAAGTAATTAACGCCGATGCAGTTATCGCTAACGCTGATGCATCACTGATCTATAACAAGTTAATCACCGGCAAGATTAGAAAGATTAAGAAGGTGCGAAAGAACCTAGAGAAAGCCGATGCCTCACTTGCTGGCTTCTCTTTGCTTCTTGGCATGCGAAAAGATGATTCAGCGCCACTTAATCACCACACAGTTCTATTTCCTAAGGACTATGACGCAGAGTTCGATGCGATATTTACTCACAAGCAACCTGTCACAGAACCCACTATCTATATCTGTGCTCCTGGTGATGATGCAATGTCTAAAGATGAACTACTAGAAGGGTGGTTTGTTCTAGTGAATGCACCTGCCCACGGCGCCGAAAGCTTTGATTGGAACAATGCAGAATTTGCACGCACCTATGCCAACAGCATTATTGATCAAATAGAAGCTAGAGGTATTGCTGTGCGCTCACGCCTTGAATCAATGACGATTAGGACTCCTGCAGATTTAGAGAACGCTGTGAGAGCACCTGGAGGATCTATCTACGGAACTTCAAGTAATGGTCCGCGCGCAGCCTTTATGCGCACTAAGAACCGCTCGCCAATTAAATCTCTGTATTGTGTTGGTGGTTCAGCTCATCCTGGCGGCGGATTACCTTTAGTCGGATTGAGCGCTGAAATGGTTGCTAATGCAATTGGGAGCGCGCAAAACGGACAACCATTAAAAAGCCACTAATTTGAAGTGCTAAGAAAGCAACAGAGAGCACATAAACTCCTGGAAGATTTAACTGCCACATAATCAAGACAACAAATAAGAATGATGCGCGCACTGGACGCTCTGCTGGTGTGACAATACCGATATCTGCGACACCGAGTGAAACTAATTTGGCTCGTGCATATTCTTGGAAAGATGCAACGCTCCATAGCGTTATTACTAGCCAGGCTGGAACACCGATGACATAAAGGGCATAGAGCCAAAGAGCTTCACTCACACGATCAACTACAGAATCAAGAGTTGCACCCCATGCACTTTGGCGTTTTTGAAATATCGCAACGCTGCCATCAATGCCATCACAGAAAAGTGAGAAAACTAGAAAGAGAACTGCCCACCAAGATGTTGCCGTGAGAGCTGTGGCAGCGGCTGAAAGAAGACCTAGCATTGTTAAAACATTGGGTGAAATACGAAGCAGAGTTGCAACTAGACCAAATCGATAGGAGATATTGAGCCACCAAGCAACTACACCTGTAACAGGGGCATCGTTATGTAACGAACTCCATGTAGCGGTGAACTCTTGCTTACTGAGCATTTTCTCTCTTCCTTTTTCTGGCTGTGCAGTATTCATAGTATAGAAGTGCAGGCTCACATGAGCGGCCAGAATGGCAAAGCGAACTGGGTGAGAGTACCTTTGCGCTGTGAGTTCAGCGACTAAGTCAGAGTTACAAGAGACACGCGATTGCGTTGAGATTGAACTCACTCAATTTATGCGTGATCAGAGCGCATACCTGCTTTCAATCTCACCTGAACTACAACCAGTTTCCTCCGCTCTCTCTTCTTTTTTACTAGATAGCGGTAAGCGTTTACGCCCACTCTTTGCCTATGCTGGAATCAAGAGTGCCGGCGGTTCATTAACTCCTGCAACCACTAAAGCCATCTCCTGCCTTGAACTGCTTCAAGCGTGCGCATTAATTCATGATGATCTAATGGATGGCTCTGACACACGTCGCGGTAAGCCATCTATTCATCGCCACTTTGAATCGATCCATGTGCAAGATGAGCTAGAAGGTTTCGCACCTGCCTATGGTTTAGGCTCTGCAGTTTTACTCGGTGACTTAGCCCTTGTTTGGTCAAACCAACTTCTTAATACTTCCGGGATTTCAACAGATGAACTTCGCCGCGTCATGCCCATCTATGATGAGATGCGCGTTGAGTTAATGGCTGGACAGTTCTTAGATATTCATGAACAAACACAGAAGAACACAGATCTTGCTCGATCAGTCAAGATTGCTCGCTACAAATCCGGCAAATACACAATTGAGCGACCACTACATATGGGAGCAGTCTTAGCCGGGGATGCATCGCCGGCATTACTGGCAGCTCTTTCTGAGTATGGATTACCACTAGGAGAGGCATTCCAATTCCGTGATGACTTACTCGGGGTCTTTGGTGATCCATCCGTCACAGGAAAACCTGCCGGCGATGACCTGCGTGAAGGAAAGCGCACAGCCCTTATAGCAATGGCCGATGCCAAAAGCACAGATGCCATGAAGGCCGAGAGCCGTCAATACTTTGGGAAAAACGATATCGATGAAAAAGGTGTGGCGATCTTGCAGGAGATGATTGTTTCAACAGGCGCAAAGGCACAACTTGAAACTATGATTGAAGAATTAACCTCAAAGGCATTGAAAGCTATTGAAAATCCAGTACTCGATAACGCTGGACGTGATTTACTCAATGAGCTAGCCCTGATTGCCACGAAGCGGAGTATGTAAATGGTTGCCAGAGTTAAAGGCCCCACAGATCACGTTGTAGTTGTTGGCGCAGGCCTTGCTGGATTAAGCGCAGCACTTCGACTTGCTGGAGCTGGCCGAAAAGTAACTGTATTAGAGCGCGAAAACGTTCCTGGTGGACGAAATGGCCTACTCAAAAAGGATGGCTACTCCTTTGATACTGGACCATCAGTTCTAACAATGCCATCACTTATCAATGATGCATTTAACTGTGTGGGCGAAGATATGAAAGATTGGTTGGAGTTAACTCCACTCACACCGCTCTATCGCGCTTTCTATGCCGATGGCTCACAGCTAGATGTCCATGCAGATACTAATGAGATGGAAGCAGAGATTGCTAAGCACATTAGTAGCTCTGAGGCTGCTGGATACCGTAGATACGTAGAATTTGTTACAAAACTCTATAAGTATGAGATGAATGATTTCATCGATAGAAATATCGATAGTCCCTTTAATCTTTTAACTCCCAACCTTGCCCGTTTAATCGCACTCGGAGGCTTTCGCAGACTCTCTCCTAAAGTAAATCAATTTATGAAAGATCCCCGCCTGCAAAAGGTTTATTCATTCCAGGCTATGTATGCAGGAGTAAGCCCGCAGCAAGCCCTAGCTATCTATGCCGTCATCGCATACATGGACTCAGTTAATGGAGTGTTCTTTCCTAAGGGTGGAATGCATGCTGTGCCAAGAGCGCTAGCTGCAGCTGCCGAAAAACACGGAGTGGTCTTTAAATACAACACAACCGTGACAAATGTTGAAGTGAGCAATGGACGCGCAAAAGCAGTAATTACCGAATCTGGTGAGCGCTATGAGTGCGATGCAGTCATTTTGAATCCAGATCTACCTGTTGCCTACCGTGAATTACTGGGTAAATCACCAGTAACAATTAAGCGCCTGAAGTACTCACCATCCTGTGTGACTCTATTAATCGGCTCAAGTAAGAAATATGACTTTGCTGCTCATCACAATATTCACTTTGGCCACTCTTGGGATGGCGTCTTTGATGAACTTATTAAGAAGAAGCAGTTAATGAGTGATCCCAGCATCTTGGTTACAGTGCCAACTCATGATGATCCTGATTTAGCTCCTGCCGGAAAGCACTCATATTACATTTTGTTCCCAACCCCTAACTTGGATAGTGATATCGATTGGAACAAACAAGCTGGTCCGTACCGTGATCAAATGATTAAAACCATTGAAGAGCGCGGATACAGCGGCTTTGGCGATTCCATTGAAACTGAAGTGATGACTACTCCCCTTGATTGGAAGAATCAGGGAATGGAGATGGGCGCTCCTTTTGCCAGCGCACATACATTTTTCCAAACTGGACCATTTAGACCACGCAACATGGCCAAAGGAATTGAAAACGTCGTCTTTGCCGGTTCTGGAACACAACCAGGTGTTGGAGTTCCAATGGTTTTGATCTCTGGACGACTTGCTGCAGAGCGAATTGTGGGACCTGTTAAGTAAATGGATGAGCTAGAGGCATCCTATGCCGAGTGCAAAAGATTAAATTCTCTTCACGGCAAAACCTATTACT
>CANKXJ010000014.1 GCA_947487595.1 Actinomycetota bacterium | reverse complement strand
CCCAAATACACATTGCCAACGTATGAAACGTTGCTATTACGGTTCACATAATGCTCCACCATGATGCCATCTTCAATAACAGCGATCTGTGTGCGATCTGCAATCTGCCGAACAAGCATTTCACGATCAACATTTTCCCGGCGTGCTAAGAATTCTCCATCAGTAATAACTGTTGAACGCTTGCGATATGGCTCGCGGTATTCAGAGCGAGCGCCACGGTCATTGCGATCACGACGTCCGCCACGCCGATCATTTCGATCTGGGCGTTCGGTGCGTGCTGGACGAGCTGGACGCTCGCGAACTTCGCGGACCTTAACAACTGTTACGACACCATCTTCATCAATTACTTGACCTGGTGTTACACCTTCAGCATCTCCTGCTGCGCGGCGACGGCGACGGCGACGATGTGTTGTTCCATCGCTATCAACGCTCTCTTCACCGTTCTCGACGGTTGAATCTTCATTAGTTACAACATCTGCGCCAGGCTTGCGGCGGCCACGGCCACCACGACGGCGACGACGGTTGCGATCTGGGCGATCTACACCTTCTGCTGCAGGTGCATCGGCTTGCGCAGCCTCTTTCACCTCTGCTTTTTTGCGCGTTGCTTTTGCAACCGGCTTATCGGGGGCTGCTTGAAATACTGGAACTGGAATAGCTGCTTTTTTGCGCGTAGCTTTCTTAGGCTCTTCCGTTGTTACTTCAGTAACGCTTGCTTCTGCTTTTGCTGAAGCTTTCTTAACCGCACGCTTGCGCGGTGTTTTAGGCTCAATAGCCATGGCACCAAATCCTCTATGCGTCTTTTACAACGCTTATCTCGTTAAAAAATCCCTGTTTTAGGTTTTTCTTACCTGTTCGCGCTGGGCTTTTACCGCGATGGATTCGCGAGCCGCGCTGAACTATGTGCTCTAAGTATGGCAGATAGGGGGCTAATTGCCTACTTCAGCCTCTGGAACGAGCGTGAACGTTCTGCAGAAGGCCAAAACCGATCAATGTGGCAAACATCGATGATCCGCCGTATGAGATGAAGGGCAGTGGCACACCTGTCATTGGCATAAGCCCTAACGTCATTCCAATATTTTCAAATACCTGAAATGCAAACCAGGCGATAACACCTGTTGTCACTAATCGCCCAAAGGGATCACTGGTTCTTCGTGCAATAGCAAAAGCTCGCATGAGCATAATTAAATACAGAATCACAATTAAGCCACTACCAAGGAAGCCTAACTCTTCACCGGCAACGGTAAAAATAAAGTCTGTCTGTTGTTCTGGCACAAAGCGGCCATTTGTTTGTGGTCCATTAAATAAACCAGTACCAATTAATCCCCCAGATCCCACAGTGATGCGGGCTTGGCGAAGTTGATAACCAGTTCCTTGAGTATCAACTGTTGGATCAACGAAAGTCTGCAAACGCTTAATCTGATAGTCACTAATGACTCCAGTGTTAGTGGCAACAACGCCGCCTAATACTGCGATGAGCAAAAGCCCAACAACCCATTTAGTAGGAGAGCCAGAAACGGCAATGATTGTTACCACTGATGCAGAGATAATAAAAACAGTTCCCATATCGGGCTGTATCAAAATAAAGATGACTGGAATTGCGGCAACTGCTAGGGCTTGTAGAACATCTCTAGAGGTTGGTTCATCACTATCGTGAGAACGCTCAGATAAAATCATGGACATACCAATAATGATGGAGACTTTTGCAAGCTCTGCTGGCTGAATCTGGAAACCTCCAGGAAGGTCAATCCAGGCCTTAGCACCGTTTACTTCACTGCCTAAACCTGGAATCAAAACAACAATTAATCCAATAACCCCTAAACCCCACACAATCGGTGTGTAAGCACGCAGCAAGCGATAGTCGATAACCGTTGTCCCATAGGCTAAAAGTGCACCGATAGCGATGTTAATAACGTGGCGCTTTAAGTAATACTGTGGATCTAAACCATTGCGTGCATACCAATCCCGCGTTGCCGCATAGACCAACAAGGTTCCAATGAATAAAAGAAGGGCAACGGCTGCAGTTAATACAGGATCAAAGCCATGAAATATTGAGCTTCGCTGGCGGCGATACAGGCGTTGACGGGAAGCTATTTGGCTCATGGCGCCTCCTTAGGCTTTGTAGCAGGTGAAATCTTTGGCAGCGTTGTAGGAGGTTTTCCATTGGGATAAATGGCTGCTCCTGGAACAACTTTATTACCTTGAACACCAAAAATCGCTTCATAGATGTCTCTGACACCCACACCAGAAGTTGATGCACCGAAACCACCTTGTCCAACCATCATCACAACTGCAAATCGTGGATTCTTACTTGGTGCAAAGGATGCAAACCAGGATGTGTCATCTTTTAGTGTTCCATTGGGGTTTCTACCAAAGACTTGGCCAGTTCCAGTTTTTCCACTTACTTCAATGGGAAAACCAGCAAAGGCTCCAGTGCCAGTGCCGCTGACGACTACCTCACGTAGCGCGCTTTTTAAGAATTTAACAGTTGAAGGTGCAGTGGTAAGAGTTCCGAGCTTCTTAGGCTCAATTGTTTTAATAACTGTTCCATCGGTCTTAACGATTGCTTTAGCAATACTTGCTTGCCAAATAGTTCCACCATTGCCGATGGCTGCATACATCTGAGTTAACTTAAGCGGTGTTACGACAGTTTCACCTTGACCGATAGAGAAGTTCACCGCATCTCCAGCGCGCACCTTGTCACCATCCACACAGTTCTCAGCAGCTAATTGAATGAGAAATGGGGTCTGCTGAGCTTTGGTTGCACGGGTTTTGTAGTTGCAATAGAACTCTTTGTTTTGCTCAAACCAACTCTTCTTATAGTCACGATCAGCTAAACGAGATCTTGATTCAGATGGCAGGTCAATGCCTACTCTTTCAGTGATCTGGAAGGCTTGTGCTGCTTTAAAGAAATAGTCATTAGGGCTTGATTTTGGTCTCAAACCACCATCGCGCAGCCACTCATCAAAGGCGATTTTGTACCAGATAGTGTCACAAGAGACTGCAATAGCCTTTTTCAAGCTCATGCGCCCCTGATCTCTACTATCAAAGTTTTGAAATGCTCGAGTACCTACCTGCACTTCAGAAGGACAGTTATAGGCAGCATTGAGGTCATATCCAGCAGCAGCGGCTGCAACAACGGAGACAGATTTAAAGGTGGATGCTGGTGCAAATAAACCTTGGAGTGCACGGTTAAGTGCCGGCACGGCCTTCTTCTCACTAAAAAGATCTGATGCTTGTTCAACCGTTAAACCCTTTTCAAAAGCATTGGGGTCATAGGTGGGATATGAAGCAAGAGCCAGAATGCGCCCTGTTTTAATATCCATTACGACCGCTGCACCTGAATCTGAGGTGTAACCATTTGCTCGTCCACGCTTTATCGCATCAGCCAAAGCTTGTTCTGCGGCGGCCTGTAATCTGATATCCAAACTTGTCACTAAGTGATCGCCAGCTTTTGGCTTTGTGTTTTGGCTCTCTCGGGTAATCGCTTCTTTTCGATCAACTATGAGTGTTTTAATACCTGGAATTCCCCGCAAAAAAGAATCATATTGAATCTCTAGTCCAGCTTTTCCAATTGATTCACTTCTAAAATATTGCTTATCAGTATTTTTTGTTAAATCATCCTCAGTCAAAGGACCGACATATCCCAACACATGCGCGGCATTGACATTAACAAGACCGGGATAGCTGCGGATTGAAATTGGCTGTGCGTCTACACCAGGAAATTGATCTGGGCGTTCAACGATTTGTAGTGCAATGTCAGGATCTGCTTCTTTAGTAATTGGAATAGGTTGATACCTAGAACCAGTCCAGCAGCCTGCACGTTCACCCACAGGTAACTCTCCGCACAAGCGAGTATTTGTATACACATCCATGTAATTTAGTTTGAGAAGCTTTGCAAGGCGTTGCATTACTGCCACGCCTTTATCAGGCTGCTTATCAATTTCAATGCGATCAATGGTGATTGCTAGGCCCACTTTATTCAGAGCCAGTGGCACTCCATATGCATCAACAATTAATCCACGATTAGCTGGCGCCACAACATCACGGCTTTGAATACTAAGGGCTGCATCACGGTATTTAGGTCCTGCCGCGATCTGCAGATAAAACAGACGCCCTAGAAGGGATAACAGTAATGAAACAATAAGAATCTGGACAACAAGCAAACTTAAACGTGAGCGCTGGTTCATAACACTGTTCGCGTTTCAAAGACAAAATTGTGCATAAATGAAAATACTGGCAGCACAATAGGGGTAATAACTAGTGTCCATAGTGAGTGACCGAGCAGAGTAAGAAGGATTTGTGTGAAACTGCCTGTTGTAACACCCAACAATGCACTGCTTGCAAGGAAAAGTAGTCCAGTAATTAGGTTGGCAACAACTACGAAGAAAACAACACCAATTGGGTTTCCATTGATATTGCCATCACCGTAACCCAGGTATGAGACTCCATAACAAACAATAATCATGATCAGAGTCCATTGACCCACAGGACCACCTGCACTTTGTGACATATCCATCAATATTCCTGCACCAAAACCTGTGAGCGCTGCAATCTCTGGTGTGCTAATTACTGCCCAAATGAGTGCGAAGATTACAAAGAGCGAGAATCCCCCACCCGGTAGTTTGAATTGATTGACTACTGCTTCTTGAAAAAGGAAGATGAATAGAAATATCGGCACAGAAAGTGAAATCTGACGGGTCAACATCTGTAACTACTTTGTTGGAGACGGTGATGGTGTTACATAAACCGTGACCGTTGGAATGGGAGTTGGGGTTGGCTTAGTTGGAACAAGTGCATCACCGGGATTAGAAGGTGAAGCAGCAACAACAACTGCCAGAACACCAAGTCCACCAAAATTTGTGTAGTAGCGAACTGTGGCGTTTTGAGCGATTTCTCCTGCAGAGTTATCAACGGCAGTTACATAACCAACTGGAACTCCAGGAACAAAGGGGCGATTCGCCACACTTCCGCGCGCTAGTAATACATCACCCACTTTTACTGTTGTTAAATTATCAAGTAATTGCAGTGAACCAGAGCGTGAACCTTGCCCAGTTAAAATGCCTATTTGTTGGGTTCCTGCAATACGAACACCGATTTTAAAGGCTGGATCAGATGCCAGCATTACCAAGGCACTCGTTGGATAAACTTCTTTCACAACTCCAGCAATTCCACTTTGTGCAAGCACAGTCATGTTTTTCTTTATTCCAGCATTGGAGCCACTATCAATGGTGACTGTTTGAGAAAAAGATTGGCTAGAGCCTTGGCTGATCACTTTTGCATTAACGACTTTATATCCAGCAGTGCCTGCTAAATCTAAAATTGATTCAAGCTGCTTGAGCTGAGCATCAGCATTTTTACGATTAAGTAGGTCTGCCTTTAGCTTGGCGTTATCCGCACGTAGTTTTTCAATTTGATTGCGTGTGCGGCCTAAGTGCGTAATGTCGGTAACGAAGTTCTTCACTGGCGTGAGAATGAAGTTTCCAGCCTTTTGGAAAGGTGAAAGGATTGTCTGAGTGCCTTGACGCGCACCATCTAGAACTGCAACACCACGTAAATCTAAGGTAATGAGAAATAGTGCAGTAACGATTAAAATGATTAAGAGAAGACGGGTACGACCCTCTCCGCCGTAACGCATCTTCTAATAAACCTATCGACGAGGTTCGGAGATTAAGACCTTCTCTAAAGCCTCAAACTCTTCGATACATTTTCCAGAGCCTTCAACAACTGCATCCAATGGACGTTCAGCGATGTGAATTGGCATTCCAGTTTCTTTACGAAGACGCTCATCAAGACCCTTGAGCAAAGCACCGCCACCAGTAAGAACAATTCCACGATCCATCAAATCTGATGCAAGCTCTGGAGGAGTCTTATCGAGTGTGCTCTTTACTGCATTAACAATTGCATTGACTGGCTCGTCTAGAGCTTTGCGAATCTCTGCAGCTGAAACAACGATTGTCTTTGGTAATCCTGTTGCTAAGTCGCGACCGCGAATCTCAGCATCGTTTTCACCCGCTAGTGGATAAGCAGAACCGATTGCCATCTTGATTTCTTCTGCGGTGCGCTCTCCCAAAAGAAGTGAGAATTCACGCTTAACCCAGTTGATAATCGACTGATCGAGCTCATCTCCACCTACGCGAATTGAAAGTGAACACACAATTCCACCTAGTGAAATAACTGCAACCTCAGTAGTACCGCCACCAATATCTACAACCATGTTTCCTGTTGGTTCGTGGATTGGAAGACCAGCACCAATAGCTGCTGCCATTGGCTCTTCAATAATGTAAACCTTACGAGCACCAGCGGCATATGCCGCATCTTTAACTGCGCGCTGTTCAACACCAGTGATACCTGATGGAACGCACACAACGATTCTTGGCTTAGCCAAGTAACGACGACGGTGCACCTTTTGAATAAAGTAACGCAGCATGCGCTCAGTTGTCTCAAAGTCTGCAATCACACCATCTTTAAGTGGGCGAATAGCAACGATGTTTCCTGGAGTACGGCCAATCATCTTCTTGGCTTCAAGACCAACGGCTAAAATTCCGCCAGAATCTTGATTGACGGCAACAACAGATGGCTCATTCAAAACAATGCCACGCCCGCGCACATAAACAAGCGTGTTTGCAGTTCCTAGGTCAACGGCCATATCACGACCGATGAAAGACATTCTGCTCTGTCTGCTTTGTGAACTCATACTTTTGTACTCCTTGATTATTTAGGGAAGAAAATTTGAATCTCGCGCGCAGCCGATTCAGGTGAATCTGAGCCATGCACAATATTCTGAACAACTTTGGTGCCTTGATCACGAGCTAAGTCACCACGGATAGTTCCGGGTGCTGCAACTGTTGGATCAGTAACTCCGGCTAACGAGCGAAATCCTTCGATGACACGATTACCCGAAGCAACCATTGCAACGATTGGTCCTGACATCATGAACTCAACTAGTGGTTCATAAAATGGCTTACCAATATGTTCTGCGTAGTGTTGTTCAAGTAATGCGCGATCAGCGTTAAGTAAACGTAACGCTTCGATGGAATAACCTTTTGTTTCAACACGAGAAATAACTTCGCCCACTAAACCACGACGGACTCCGTCTGGCTTAACCAGGATTAGGGTTTTCTCAATGCTCACCTGCCTAGTCTATTAGGCCTTTTCCCCTGCTTGTGCCATGAGAGCCGCACGCGCAGCTTCTCCCTTACGGCCCACAATGATGGCTGCGGCCCATAGTCCTAGGAATATCACCCCAATAACAAAGAAGGATGGGACGAAGAAGCCGAAACTAATCATGAAAACCTGCAGAACTGAGCCGATATATAAACCTGAACGTCGCTTGAGAATGCCGGCAGTGAGAAATAGAAGCAGTGAAATCACAGAGCCATATATGAGGGCGGCCGTAGGTTGATCTTTCGTTGCAAGCAAAATCGCAAAACCCAAAGTCATGCTCTCCATAACAAGAACTGTTGCTCCTAGAATTCTCATTTCGCAAACTTCTTTCTCAAATAGGTTCGAGCTTCACCGACTGTAACAACCGATCCGGTCACAATAATCCCGACGGTATCTTCACTTAACGGTCTAGTTGCATCCCCCACCGCTCGATCAAGGGCGGTGTGCAAATCCTTTACTTCAAATACTCGATCATTTCCAAAAACAGAGGTTGCTAGCTTTTCCAAATCAGAAGATGACATGGCACGTGACGATGAACTTTGAGTCACAATGACGTGATCAACAATTGGTTCTAACTCTTGCAAGATCCCAAGGGCATCTTTATCCCCAAAAACACCCACAACTGCCACAATCTCATCAAAGTTAAATTCACTCTTCAGAGTCTGCGCTAGTGCTTTAGCGCCATGCGGATTATGCGCAGCATCTAAAATTACCGTCGGATCGCGGTGAACTACCTCGCAGCGACCAGGTGAAGTAACTGCGGCAAAGCCTGCACGCACTGCTTCAATATCTAGTGGTTGATCGCCAAAGAAAGCTTCCACTGCTACCAGGGCGCTGGCAGCGTTAGCGGCTTGGTGCTTGCCATGGAGAGGCAAGAAAATTTCATCGTATGTGTCGTGCAAACCTTGAATAGTCAGGAGCTGTCCCCCGACTGCGATTGCTCTTGAGGCAACTGAATACTCAACGCCTTCACGCACAACATCTGCGCCAACTTCTGCAGCTTTTCTAATTAACTCCTTAGCAGCCTCTGGCTCTTGTTGGGCCAGCACAACAAAGCCGCCTTCTTTTATGATTCCAGCCTTAGTAGAAGCGATTTCATGCAGAGTATTGCCTAGATATTCCATGTGATCAAAGCCAATTGGCATGATTACTGAGACATCTGCATCAACAACATTTGTTGCATCCCACTGCCCACCCATACCAACTTCAATAACTCCAACATCTACAGGGTGTTCAGCAAAGGCGACAAAGCCAAGTGCTGTGATTGCTTCAAAGAATGAGATGGGATGTTCAAACTTTTCATCCATTAAATCTAAATATGCAGCAATATCGTTATAGGCAAAGATTAAATCTTTAGGATCAATGGGCTCGCCGTTAATTGAAATGCGCTCACGATAGGTTTCAAGATGTGGGCTAGTAAAGCGCCCAGTACGCAAACCATGGGCGAATAAGAGCGAATCAATCATTCGTGTTGTGGTGGTCTTTCCATTTGTTCCACCCACATGAATTGTTGGATATGTCAGCTGCGGTGAACCCAAAATATCAACAAGGGCTGCAATGCGCTCTGTTGTTGGATCAATTCGAACTTCTGGCCAGCGCGCTAGTAGCGCTTGCTCAATTGCATCAACGCGCTCTTGATCATCAGGAGAAATAATCATGCTGAAGGTAGTGCGCCAAGTTGTGCTGTGAGGCGTTCGATATCAGAACTAGTTTTAGCTAAACGTTCACGGATTTCAACAACAACACTCTCAGGTGCTTTGGCCATGAAACCGTCGTTGTTCAACTTCACTTCTGCAGTCTGCTTATCCTTAATCGCTGCAGCTAAATCCTTTTCCAATCGAGCGCGCTCTGCGACAACATCGATTGATCCAGTCAAATCGAACTCCACCTTTACTGAACCGATTTCAACCTTTGCACTTGGTGTAATTTCGCCAAGCTCAAGGCGCAAAACAAAAGCCATTGCGCTTGAATAATCAGCAATTGCTCCCTTTGCCACAAAGCGTGCAGGAATCTTGAGTGAAGTCTTAATGCCTTGGTCATTTCTAAACCTGCGAACATCAGTGATGATCTCTTGCATCTGCGTAACAAGCTTTTCTGAAGCCTTATCAACGTGGGCAGCATCTGCCACAGGCCACTTAGCAATAACGAGTGATTCTGCCCCAGTTAACGTTGTCCAGAGCTGCTCAGTAATAAATGGCATTACTGGGTGCAAAAGGCGCAAGAGTTGATCAAGAACATGACCCAGAACGCGCTTAGTATTTTGTGAATCAGCTCCTGCAAAAGTTTCCTTTGAAAGCTCTAGGTACCAGTCACATAGGTCATCCCAAGCAAAGTGATACAAAATCTCACAGGCACGAGCAAACTCATACTTTTCAAGCAGTGAATCAACTTCAGAGACAGTCTCTGACAATCGGCTCAGGATCCACTTATCAATAGCGTTGAGTGAATCAACTGCTGGAAGTTCACCTTCAACAGTTGCACCATTCATCATTGCAAAGCGGGTTGCATTCCAGAGTTTGGTAGCAAAGTTACGTGAACCACCAATCCAGTCTTCAGCAAGTGCTTGGTCTGTGCCTGGATTAGCACCGCGTGCCAAAGTAAAGCGCAGAGCATCTGCGCCGTATTTGTCCATGAACTCAATGGGATCAATAACATTTCCACGACTCTTAGACATCTTTTTACCAAATTGATCGCGCACCAAACCATGCAACATGATTGTCTTAAACGGTGGCACACCATCCATAGCAAAAGTACTCATCATCATCATGCGCACTA
The DNA here is from genome assembly GCA_947487595.1 of Actinomycetota bacterium. Classification (GTDB taxonomy): domain Bacteria; phylum Actinomycetota; class Actinomycetes; order Nanopelagicales; family Nanopelagicaceae; genus Planktophila. The sequence continues at coordinate 5,472 of CANKXJ010000014.1, read as the reverse complement.
CCCAGAAGAACAAAATGTCATAGCCAGTTACTAGAACTGAAGTCGGATAGAACTTAGCTAAATCAGCGGTTTTTTCTGGCCAACCAAATGTTGAAAATGCCCATTGCCCGGATGAGAACCAAGTATCTAAAACATCTGGATCTTGTGTGTAGCCGGCAGGTGCTGATTCACCTGGACCAACAACGACAACTTCACCATTTGGTCCATACCAAACTGGAATGCGGTGACCCCACCACAACTGGCGAGAAATACACCAGTCATGCATGTTATCTACCCAATCAAAATAACGAGGTTCTAACTCTTTAGGTTCAATTGTTACTGAGCCATTGCGCACAGCCTCAGCTGATGCCTTTGCAAGAGGAGCAACCTTTACAAACCACTGCTTTGATAAACGTGGTTCAACTGTTGTGTCACAGCGTGAACAGTGACCCACTGCGTGAATGTAAGGACGCTTTTCAGCAACGATGCGCCCCATGGAGCGTAGTTTTTCAACCACAGCCACGCGTGCTTCAAAGCGATCCATGCCATCAAACTCTGTTCCAGTGCCATCCATAACACCGTGCTCATTCATAATCACAACGAATGGAACATTGTGGCGAACGGCCATCTCAAAGTCATTGGGATCATGGGCTGCAGTTACTTTCACTGCGCCCGTTCCAAAATCAGGATCAACTAACTCATCGGCAATGATTGGAATCATGCGGTTAACAAGTGGGAGCAACACTGATGTGCCAACCATGTGCTTATAGCGTGGATCATCAGGGTGCACGGCAACTGCCCCATCACCCATCATTGTCTCTGGACGAGTTGTTGCAACGGTGATGCTTTGTTCGCCTTCACCATAACGTACTGAAACAAACTCACCTGAATCATCCTGGTATTCAACTTCAATATCTGAAAGAGCAGTTAAGCAACGAGGACACCAGTTAATGATTCGCTCTGCGCGATAAATCAGGCCCGCATCATGCATCTTCTTAAATAAAGTAAGTACAGAGTTAGACATCGCCTCATCCATGGTGAAGCGCTCACGTGACCAATCAACTGATGAACCAAGGCGCTTCATCTGTTCAAGGATTGCACCGCCAGATTCAGCCTTCCACTCCCAAACTTTTTTAACAAACTCTTCGCGCCCTAAATCATGACGAGATTTACCACCTGAGGCTAACTGCTTCTCAACAACGTTTTGTGTTGCAATCCCTGCATGGTCCATTCCAGGAAGCCATAGAACTTCAAAACCTTTCATGCGCTTCATGCGAGATAAACAATCTTGAAGAGTTTGATCAAGTGCGTGACCGATATGTAAAACGCCTGTCACATTGGGTGGCGGAAGAACAATTGAGAAAGCAGGTTTGCTAGATGATGCATCTGCCGTGAAGTAGCCAGCACTGACCCATTTTTGATACAGGGTTGCCTCGATATCAGCTGGTGAAAAACTGGAAGCTAGGTCGCCGGACATAAGGAGCAGTCTAGATTACGCGCTCTTCTCCTCTTGACCTTTTACTACGCGTGAGCGCTTTGGAATATCACCAGTTCGTTTAATAAATTGCGGTTGCGCCCCATTTTTGATGCACTCTTTGTTCACAATGACTTTGGCTACATCTCCACGGCTAGGAACGTCATACATCACACTCAAAAGCGTTGATTCCATGATTGCACGAAGGCCACGAGCGCCAGTTCCACGAACCAATGCAAGATCTGCAATGGCATCTAAGGCCTCAGATTCAAATTCAAGTTCAACGTTATCTAAATCAAAGAGGCGTTGATACTGCTTCACAAGTGCGTTCTTAGGCACGGTTAAAATCTGCATAAGCGCTTCTTTGTCTAAATTCTCAACACTTGTGAGAACTGGCAAGCGGCCAATGAACTCTGGGATCATTCCAAACTTCAAAAGATCCTCAGGCATCACATCAGCAAAAATATCCTTACGGTTTTTATCATTTGCATCCTGCAAAGTGGCATTAAAGCCCACGCCTGATTTACCAACACGGCTTTCAATGATCTTCTCTAATCCAGAAAATGCGCCGCCAACAATAAAGAGAACGTTTGTTGTGTCGATTTGAATGAACTCTTGGTGTGGGTGCTTGCGACCACCTTGTGGTGGTACAGATGCAACAGTTCCTTCAAGAATCTTCAGTAACGCCTGCTGAACACCTTCACCGGAAACATCTCGAGTAATTGAGGGGTTCTCAGATTTACGAGCAACCTTATCGATTTCATCGATGTAGATAATTCCTGTTTCTGCCTTCTTGACATCGTAATCAGCAGCTTGCAGGAGCTTAAGCAAAATGTTTTCAACATCTTCACCCACATAGCCAGCCTCTGTTAGCGCAGTTGCATCAGCGATGGCAAAAGGAACATTGAGCATGCGTGCAAGAGTTTGAGCCATCAGAGTCTTACCGCAACCAGTTGGGCCTAGAAGCAAGATATTTGATTTAGCTAATTCAATTTGATCTTCACGATTACCACTTTGCACGCGCTTGTAATGGTTATACACCGCAACTGACAGTGACTTCTTCGCACGGTCTTGTCCGATGACATATTGATCTAGGAACTCAAAGATCTCTTGTGGCTTAGGAAGTTCTGCAAGACCTAGGGAAGATGCTTCGGAGAGCTCTTCAACAATGATCTCATTACAGAGTTCAATACATTCATCGCAGATATAGACGCCAGGTCCGGCAATGAGTTTTTTAACTTGCTTCTGAGTTTTTCCGCAGAAGGAACACTTGAGCAGGTCACTTGTTTCACCGATTCTGGTCATGGCTAAATTTTAGATTCTTTAGCGGTTTTATGTGGGCCCTTTTACGCTTATCTCTGTTCGCCCTGAGAATAATTAATAGGCAAATATAGTCCGACAACGAAGAAAATTAGTATTACTAAACCAAAAGAGACGGTATCCCTCATAAGAGCAAAGGGAGCCCGCCTCAAATAGTTTCATAGAAAGATTACTTAGTTGGCTTGGCCTTACGTGATGCCAATACCTGATCGATGATTCCGTACTCAACAGCTTCTGCCGCTGTAAGAATCTTGTCGCGCTCGATGTCTTTGCGAATCTCTTCAGATGACTTCACAACGTGGCGTGATAACAGATCTTCTTGCAGGCGAGTGATTCGATCGATTTCGCGAGCTTGAATTTCAATATCAGATGCCTGACCACCACCCTCTGATGAAGGTTGGTGAATCAAGATACGTGAGTGTTCAAGAGCGTAACGCTTTCCCTTTGCACCCCCCGCAAGAATGACTGCGGCAGCAGATGCTGCTTGGCCCAAGCAAATCGTGCTGATATCTGGGCGCACAAACTGCATAGTGTCATAAATAGCTGTAAGAGCAGTAAAAGATCCACCAGGTGAGTTGATGTAGATCATGATGTCGCGATCTGGATCCATAGATTCCAGAGTCAATAGCTGGGCCATTACATCGTTTGCAACTGTGTCATCGATGGGTTGACCCATGAAAATAATGCGCTCTTCAAATAGCTTTGTATATGGATCTTGACGCTTGTATCCATATGCAGTTTTTTCTTCAACAGTTGGAAGAACGTAGCGTGAGTTAATCTCTTGAAATGTCATTACGCTTTCCCTCCTGTGATTTGTCCCAATGAAGTAACTACATGATCCACAAAGCCATAATCCTTGGCATCACCGGCGTTAAACCAGTTATCGCGATCTGAGTCTGCAAGAATCTTCTCGAGGCTTTGACCAGTATGCAAAGCGTTTAGCTCTGAAAGAGTTTGCTTTGTAATCGCCATCTGTTCAGCCTGAATACGAATATCAATTGCTGTTCCACCAATTCCACCCAGTGGCTGGTGCATCAAGATACGAGAGCTATTAGTTGCATAACGCTTGCCTTTAGCTCCTGATGTTAGAAGGAACTGACCCATTGATGCAGCCATTCCAAAGGTAACTGTGGCAACATCATTTGGAATTAACTCCATGGTGTCATAGACAGCCATACCTGCAGTTACAGATCCGCCTGGAGAGTTGATGTATAAGAAAATATCTTTCTTTGGATCCAAAGAGGATAGAAGAAGTAGTTGAGCACAGACCATGTTGGCCATCTCATCGCGGACTTCACCTGACAAGAAAACAATGCGCTCTTCAAGCAAGCGGTTGTAAATCTGGTCCTTCATTTTGCTATCTAAATCCACGTGAGTATTCCTCCTCGTTGCAATGTATTACCTGTAGTGACCTTAACAATGTTGCGCACTAAATGCTTCCCAATATCGGCAAAAAGGAGCGTGAGGTGGGCGATGTTCGCTTAGGGCTAAAGACCTTTAAGCCTCTTCGACTAAATCAGCAGGTGTTGGCTGTGGGCGCAAGGCTTCTAGATCAATGACGCCACCTGATGCATCTTTAACCGTAATACGACCAAGGACTGATGCCAACGCCTTTGCGCGTGTTACTTCTGCAACCAACTGTGAAATCTGGCCAGCCTTTTGTAGCTCTTCAGCAAATTGCTGAGGAGCCATTCCATAGCGCTGAGATGTGCGAACTAAATACTCAGTGAGTTCAATCTCAGTGACCTGAACATCTTCACTTTGAACGATTGCATCGAGTAAGAAATCAGATTTGAGTGATGCACGGACTTCACCATCAACTTCAGCCCGGTGAGCAGCATCTTCTGAGCGTCCTTCACCCTCTAGGTGATCATTTACTTCTAGTTCAACTAGGGCATCTGGGACTGGAATATCTAGATCTGCAAGTAGTTTTTTGACCAGGCGATCACGTGCCTGTGTTCCTTGTTCCATCTTCTTCACGCGGCCTAAGCGCTCGCGGAAATCTTCACGAAGCTCGGCCAAAGTATCAAACTCTGAGGCAAGCTTTGCAAAAGCATCATCAACAGGTGGAAGCTCGCGCTCCTTCACAGCTTTCACTGTTGCCTCTACTTCACCCTTTTCACCCTCTTGCTGACCAACAAGCTCAGTTTCAAAGCGCTTTGTGTCGCCAACGTTCATCCCAATCAAAATCTCATCCAGACCAGCAATCATCTTGTCTGAACCAACTTCATATGAAAGATCATTTGCCTGCCCGCCTTCAACGCTTTCACCGTTGATAAAGGCGTTCATATCTAGAGTTGCAAAGTCGCCGTTAGCAACTGCGCGCTCAACTGTTGTGAGAGTTCCAAAGCGTGTGCGCAAAGATTCAACCTGCTCATCAATATCTGTATCAGCCACAGCAACATCATCAACTTCAACTGTGATCTGTGAGAAGTCAGGCAAAATTACTTCTGGGCGCACATCCACCTCAACAGTGAAAACAAGCTTCTCGTTATCAACGAACTCTTTAACATCAACTACTGGACGTCCGATGACAGCAACTGTGTGTTCGCGAGCTGCCTGGCCATAGAAATCTGGAAGAGCTGCGTTGATGGCCTCATCGAGAACAGTTCCACGACCCACGCGCTGATCAATCATTGATGCAGGAACTTTGCCTTTGCGAAAACCAGGAATGTTTACTTGTGTTGCTACCTTCTTAT
>CANKXJ010000013.1 GCA_947487595.1 Actinomycetota bacterium | reverse complement strand
GGCGTCACCTGCTGGAACTTTAGTAACCATTGCTTCAACATTTGCAGCAAATCCACACTTTGGACACAGAACATATGTGTCTTCACCAGTTGAACATGGGGCCAAGAACTCCTCAGATTTAGAGCCACCCATTGCGCCAGAGACAGCCTTAACAATGTTGTACTTCATTTCTAGGCGATTAAAGCAACTGACATAGGCATCACGATGCTTTTGATAGGAAAGCTCTAAACCTGCATCATCAATATCAAATGAGTAAGAATCTTTCATCACAAACTCACGTCCGCGGATGATTCCACTGCGAGGGCGTGCCTCATCACGATACTTGGTTTGAATTTGATAGATAGAAAGTGGAAGATCTTTATAGGATGAATATTCACCTTTAACCATCAAGGTAAACATCTCTTCATGTGTTGGGCCTAGTAAATAATCTGCGCCTTTACGATCTTGAAGGCGGAACAGGGATGGACCGTACTCTTCCCAACGATTTGTTGCTTCATATGCCTCACGTGGCAAGAGTGCTGGGAAATGAACTTCTTGAAATCCTGCTCGATCCATCTCTTGTCGAATAATATTTTCAACGTTGCGAAGTGTGATCACTCCAAGAGGTAACCAGGAGTAAATTCCAGCTGCAATTCGTCGAATATATCCCGCTCTTACTAATAAGCGATGGCTGGCAACCTCAGCATCTGCTGGGTCATCGCGCAATGTACGCAAAAAGAGCGTAGACATTTTTAGCATGTAGTGAGCCTACCGAACATCAACAGAGGGTTGCCCTGAAGCAACGCCCGCGGCTTCCATTTCTTCGGCTAATCGCATCGCTTCTTCAATTAAAGTTTCAACGATTTGAGCTTCCGGAACAGTTTTAATAACTTGGCCCTTAACAAATATCTGGCCCTTGCCATTTCCTGATGCAACCCCAAGATCTGCTTCGCGTGCCTCTCCTGGGCCATTAACAACACAGCCCATAACAGCAACGCGCAAAGGAACTGTCATTCCCTCCAATCCAGCTTGAACCTTTTCTGCCAGTGAATACACATCAACTTGGGCACGTCCACAAGAAGGACAAGAAACAATTTCTAGTTTGCGTTGACGAAGATTGAGCGATTCTAGAATTGAGATTCCGACCTTGACTTCTTCAACTGGTGGGGCTGAAAGGGAAACACGAATTGTGTCGCCGATGCCTTCTGCTAACAAAATCCCAAAAGCAGTTGCTGACTTAATTGTTCCTTGGAAAATTGGACCCGCTTCAGTCACACCTAAGTGCAATGGATAGTCACACTTTGCAGCAAGGATTCGATAAGCATTGACCATAGTTACAGGGTCATGGTGCTTAACAGAGATTTTAATATCTGAAAAACCATGCTCTTCAAATAGTGAGGCTTCCCACAGAGCTGATTCAGCTAAAGCTTCTGGTGTTGCTTTGCCATACTTTGCAAGAAGGCGTGGATCTAATGAACCAGCATTAACACCAATACGAATTGGAATTCCAGCATCCCCTGCAGCTTTTGCAACTTCTTTTACTTTGTCATCAAATTGCTTGATGTTGCCAGGATTTACTCGAACTGCGGCGCAGCCGGCATCAATAGCCGCAAAAATATATTTAGGTTGAAAGTGAATATCTGCAATAACTGGAATCTGTGATTTCTTAGCAATCTGGGCCAACGCATCAGCATCATCTTGACTTGGCACGGCAACGCGCACGATCTGACATCCTGAAGCGGTTAACTCTGCAATCTGCTGCAAAGTTGCATTCACATCTGCTGTGAGAGTTGTGCACATTGATTGCACGCTGACCGGGAAATCACTTCCAACGCCAACTTTGCCCACCATCATCTGACGCGTCTTTCGGCGAGGTCTCAACGTTGGAGGTGGTGCGCTTGGAATTCCTAAATCAACCATGGCGCTATTGTGCCGTAAGAATGCACGTTGTGCTAAAGATTAAGTATGACTGGATTAACGATGTCTGCAATCAGGAGCAGAACCGTAAGGGCTGCCAGGATAACGAAGACAACCATGGTGATTGGGGTCAGCAAAGTCACATCAATTGCTGCCGGGCGTGCTCGGCCACGAAGGCGCGCAATAAATGCACGAATCTCATCGGCAATAGCAACTGCCATATGGCCACCATCAAGTGGCAATATAGGTAATAGATTAAACAGGCCAACGAAGATATTTAAACTAGCAATAATCAAAATAAATGTTGATAGACGCTCAGTTATCGAAAGCGCATCACTACCAACTGCCTGTCCAGATACTCGTGCAACACCAACAACACCAACTAAACCATTTGGATCGCGGGTTTCCCCGGATACGGCCTGTCCCCACAATGCAGGGATCTTTGAAGGAAGCTTTATAAGTGATTTAACGCTTTGAACTAAGAAATCCTTGGAAACAATCCCTGCGTTCTTTATGGAAGTAACAAGGTCAGAGCGCTTGATGCCGACATCATTAATGATTCCAAGCACATAGCGCTCTGTGCCATCAATAGTTTCAAGTTTGGCTGAGGTAGAAATAGTAATCTCTTCTGTGCCGCGCTTAATCAATAACGTTAAAGGTGCTCCTTTGGAGTTACGAATTATCTGCACATCCTTATACCAATTCTCAATTTGCTTGCCATTAATAGATAGGACTTCATCACCTGCAAGGATGCCTGCAGATTGCGCAGCTGATTCTTTTACTACTTGATTAATTGTTGGAAGGAGTTGATTAGTTCCCACTCCAGCAAATAGAACGAAGAGAAGAATGTAGCCAAGAACAAAATGAAGAAAAGAGCCAGCGCCAAGCACAATTAACTTCTGTGAAGATTTGGCTGTATAGAAAGCACGTGACTCTTCACCCTCAGGCATCACATCATTTGGCGTCATGCCTTCAATCTTGCAATAGCCACCTGCAGGAATCGCTTTAAGACCAAACTCAGTTTCACCCCGCTTAGTTGACCAAATCCGTGAACCAAAGCCTAAGAAGAATTCGCTGACCTTCATTCCATAGCGTTTAGCGGTGAGGTAATGGCCAAACTCATGAATCATGACAGAGAGAAGTAAGGCGGCAATAAAGCCAAGAATTCCGATGATCTGCATTATGGGGCCAATCGTAGTAGATGTGCTTGTGCACGTGTGCGAGCATCATCTTCTAGAGCACTGACATCAGCTAAATCTCTGAGAGTTTTCGGTGAATCTTTCTCAAGATCTTGCACAACGGCGGCAATAACTTCAATTATAGATTTAAACTCCAGCTTCTTTGATATAAATGCACCAACTGCCGCCTCATTAGCAGCATTAAATATCGCAGGCAATCCACCACCAATTTCACCGCAGTGGCGCGCTAAATCAATGCTTGGAAATTGTCTGGCATCAATAGGTGCAAAGCTCCATGAATGTTGCGTTGACCAATCAATCGGCGGAGTTGAATTACTCAATCGATCTGGCCAGTTCATTGCATATGCAATGGCACCTCTCATATTTGGTGGACTGGCCTGGGCAATAGTTGAGCCATCATTGAATTCAACAAGTGAGTGAACAACAGATTGTGGGTGAATCACAGCTTCAATGCTTGCGTATGGCAAATCAAATAAGTAATGCGCCTCAATTATTTCAAGGCCCTTGTTAACAAGGGTTGCTGAGTTAACCGTAACAACAGCCCCCATTGACCATGTCGGATGCTTAAGTGCATCTTCGACTGTAATTCCATCAAGATTGGAGCGATCTCTAAATGCTCCCCCGCTAGCTGTTAAAACAATCTTCTTGATTTCAGATTTCTTACCAGCTAATGCAGATTGAAAAATCGCACTATGCTCAGAGTCAACAGGAATAATCTGATGTTCTCTGGCTCTAGACATAACTAATTCTCCAGCAGCAACGAGTGATTCTTTATTGGCAAGAGCAAGCGTGTTACCGGCATCTAGGGCTGCAAGGGTTGGGCCAAGACCAATTGAACCTGTTATTGCATTGACTACAACATCACAGTTTATTGCCGCGATTTCCCTAGAAGCCTTCGCTCCGTCAATGACTGTGATTCCAGGCAATGCCTTGCTCACCACTTCTGCATTATTTACAACGCCAACATGTGAAACCTTAAATTGCTTAGCCTGGGCAATAACTAGTTCTGGGTTACTTCCTGCCGATGAAATTGCGACGACTCTAAATAGCTGCGGATTACTTGCAATGACTTCAAGGACCTGAACTCCAATTGAGCCTGTTGAGCCCAAAATAACTACATCACGCATTTATCGATCCAGAAGATTTTGTGTTGGGGAGTACTTAGTTCCTGAACGGCGTTTTGCAATCGCACTCAGCGCCTCTAAAACAACTCGGTTCGCCAAAATTGCTGTTATATCCGCACTATCAAAAGCAGGTGCAACTTCAACAACATCAATACCCACAATAGGTAGTTCAAGACAGATTCTGCGCACAGACTCTAAAAGTTCACGACTAGTCATTCCCCCTGGTTCGGGAGTTCCTGTTCCTGGAGCCATTCCTGGATCAACGACATCGATATCTACAGATAAGAAAACGCCATCACACTCATTGGTTAGAATCGAAAATGATTCATCTAGGACAGTATTGAGTCCGCGGTGGTGAATCTCAGTCATTTCATATGAGCGCATTCCTTGATCGCGCATCCAATCTAGGGTTTTTGCATCTGGCCAATAGCCGCGCAAACCTAACTGTAAGAAACGATCTCCGCGAACAGTGCCAGTGTCAATTAAACGACGCATAGGAGTTCCATGCCCAACTAATGCTCCCCATTGATCTTCGCCAGTATCGGCATGTGCATCAAAGTGAATCATTGAAATCTTGCCCATACCTCGATGACGTGTGATTCCTGCAACGTCGGCAGATGCAATTGAATGATCTCCACCAAGAATTACTGGAATTGCACCAGCTCGTGAAATCTTTTCTGTAGCTTGAGCTAATACTTCTAGCGAGGCAACTAAATCACTACCGGGCATTAACAGATCTCCCGCATCGACAACTTTCATCTCCTTTAATGCATCAATGCGCAAAGCTAAATGTGGTCGCTCAGCATCATGGGGTAGATAGTCGCCTGCGCGTATTGCTTGAGGACCAAACTTTGCACCTGATCGATGTGATGTTCCGCTATCAATGGGTGCACCAACAATGACCACATCAGCATCGGCATAGGTCGAAGGAATTTCTAAATCACAGCGCTCGATTCCAAGAAATGTGAAATCGGGCCCATACATATTGCCGTGATTAACCATGGCTTAAGAATAGAGGTAAAGCTTAAGAATCAAAGCCCAAGCCCAAAACATCAAGCAATCTCAGCCATAAATTGCGCTTGCCTTGATTTTGATCGGCCCTGTTGATTGACCACTGCGTAAAGCGGATAAAAATAAACTTCAATGGCTCAGGGGGAAATGGCAACGGCTTCCTTCTAACCATCTTCAAACGAGTGCGTTCGTTATCAACCTTATCCAGAAGATCTAACATTACTTGTGCACCAAATCTAGTCGAGCCAACACCTAAGCCAGTAAAGCCCAATACATAGGCCACTCGCCCACCATAAGCCTTGCCCCAAAATGGTGAGAATCGTGAACATGTATCAATTGCTCCACCCCAACCATGGGTGAACTTAATTCCCTTCAATTGTGGAAAGGTTTCTAAAAATGCCTGCGCTAAATGCGCATAAGTTTCGGCATCTGTTTCATATTCTTGTCGCACTTTGCCGCGGAAGTTATATATAGCGTCATAACCACCCCACAAAATCTCATTATCTTTTGTTAAGCGATAATAATGGAATTGGTTTCCAGCCTCTGTTAGACCTTCACGGCCATCCCAACCAATGGATTTCATCTGTTCTTTAGTTAAAGGTTCGGTGACTAATTGAAAATCATAAACCGGCACAACATATTTGTGAGCGTGTTTAACTAGGGATTTAAAGACATTGGTTGCAAGTGCAACTTTTTGTGCATAAACAGAACCATAAGGTGTGTGCACAATCATTGCGCCACTTGTGTGCTCTAGCCACTCAACATGGGTATTTTCAAATATCTTCACGCCCAATTTCAAACATGCTCTTTCTAATCCCCAGACCAATCTGGCTGGATCTACTAAAGCAGTTCCATCTGGATCCCACAGCGCCGCCTTAGATAACGGTGAGTTAACACGTGCCTGTATTTCATCTTGATTGAGAACTTCAACGTTGTCTCCAAAAGAGTTTCGAAGATTTGCCTCATCTACTAAGCCTTGAATCTGCCACTCTTCATTGGCAATGCGTAGCTCGCCGGTCCATTCAAATTGGCAGTCAATCCCATATCGTTTGATAGTTTCTTCAATGAGATCTAAATTCTCTCGACCCAGACGTTCAATAACAGCCATCTCATCTTTAAATCTGCTGTATCCATTCATAAAGCCGTGGGTCAATGAGTAGCTACAAAATCCACCATTTCGCCCTGAGGCACCCGCGCCAGTTTCGCGTTGCTCAACAATGATTACTTCGCGTTCTGGATTCTGTTCTTTTGCGATTAATGCAGTCCATAAACCGGTATAGCCAGCGCCCACCACACACAAATCTGTGGTGACTTCACCAATTAATGTTGGATTTGGTTGTGGTTCAAGGGGATCTTCATCCAGCCAATACAAAGCCGGCTGCATCTGTGAAAGGTGCTTGAGAACGAAAGGGTCGATGGTTGCCATCGCGCTATCCGGCCTTGACCGGAATCACCCCTTCAATCACTACTCGTAGTTGGCCCGGGTCCTCCGGAACCTAACCCCACAGCGCAGATTTTCTTAAACAACCTGTATTTCGTTGTGGACTAGCGAAATATTAGCGGGTTTTCTTACGTTTTGCTAGTTGACTCGCAATTACTATGGCTAATGCCAAGAAAAACATCGCAGAACCAATCACATTAGCTTGTGCGGGAATTCCGCGTGCGGCAGAAACATATACAAATTTAGGGAATGTAATCAGGGTTCCTGAGTTGAAATTAGTAATAATAAAATCATCAAAAGACAGGCTAAAGGCCAGTAGAGCAGCCCCTGCAATTCCTGGTGCTACTAATGGCAAAGTGACTCTGCGGAAAGTTTCAAGCTCATTGGCATAAAGATCCATAGCAGCCTGTTCAAGACGTGGATCAAGGGATGCAATACGGGCCTTTACTGTAACCACAACAAAGGAGATACAAAATACTACGTGTGCAACAACTGTTGGCCAGAAGCCCGGATTAATCTTGAACACTAAGAACAATGAAAGTAGTGAAGCACCGAGAACAATCTCAGGTGTTGCCATTGGCAGAAAAATAAGTAAGTTCGAACTTGAACGGCCCTTGAACTTATAGCGCCCAATTGCAAAGGCAATCATTGTGCCAAGAATTGTTGAAAAAATAGTTGCTAGTAAGCCAATCTTTATTGAATTACCAAGGGCGTTACAAACCTCCGGCGCTCCGCAAGGGTTTTGCCAATTACTTAATGTAAAGCCCTTCCAGATCAAATTGCTTTTTCCTGAGTCATTAAATGAGAAGACAAATGTGTAAGCAACTGGAATAAAGAGATAAGTGAAACCAAAGATCATATAAATACGCAGCAAATTGCGCCCAAACCAACGGGAGAATCGAGCCTTAACTGGAATAGTTGGGATGGAGGCGTCCTTAATCTTTTGGCTCACACCAACTCCTCCGTTCCTGCTTTGCGAATATATAAAGTAACAAGAATCAAGATTGCTGCCATCAGCGTGAAGGAAAGCGCAGCTGCCGTTGGATAATCAACAATCTTGAAATAGCGTGACTCAATCACGTTACCAATCATTTTTGTGTTAGGACTTCCCAAAATCGCTGCGTTCACATAATCACCAGCAGCTGGAATAAAGGTAAGAAGGGTTCCAGCAACTACACCTGGCAAAGAAAGTGGAACAGTCACCCGACGAAATGCTGTTATTCCATTGGCATAGAGATCCCCAGCTGCCTCAATTGTGCGAGGGTCGATTCGCTCTAGTGATGCATATAGCGGCAGAGTCATAAAAGGTAAGAAGTTATAGGTCATACCCGCCACCACTGCTATTGAAGTCGAAGTCAGCGTGGTCTGCTCCCCAATGATGTTCAGACTGCGAAGTCCTGGAACGACAAAACCTTCTTCACCAAGAATCTGCTTCCAAGCAATAGTACGTAGCAGAAAGGAAGTAAAGAAAGGAGCAACGACTAATACAAGGAGAATATTTTTGAATTTTCCTGATTTAAAGGCGATTGCATAGGCCAATGGATATGCAATTGCTAGAGCAAATATCGTAGCCAAACTTGCATATAGAAATGATCGACCAAACTGTTCCTTGTTTTCGACAAATGCCTGAATGTAGTTGCCGAAGGCAAGAGTTTGTTCGTATTCACCCGTATCGCCACCTGCTACGGGCGTCTGTGTAGAAGTTTGGGCAAGGTTGATAATTGGAAGGATGAAAAAAGTAAAGAGAAAAGCAAAACCTGGAAGGAGAAGCAGGTAAGGAACACGTACCTTTGGAAAGGACACGTTATTCCTCCTCTAGTTCCTCAGGATTAACTTCTGTACCGGCGTCAACATCCTCATCGCCACGCAGACCAAATGTGAAGTTTGGTTCCCATGAAATATTGACTTCATCGCCCTTATCAAATGGTGCAACACCATCATCATTTTGTTCAAAGACCATTACTTCCTGGCCCCAAGGCATGGCAACCACATATTGCGTACTCACGCCAATATATGAAACATCTTCGATATGTCCGCCAGTGAGAGTATTGCCTCTAACTGCTGTACCAAGGCGCGAAATTCTAAACTTCTCTGGACGAATTCCTGCATAGAGTGAGTTATCAACTGCGTGGCTGCGCTTTTTTGGCATAGAAATCTTTTGGCCATAGAGATCAACAACTAAATTATCTCCATCATTGCCATCGATTTTGCCCTTGATTAAATTAGATTGACCCAGGAAGTTAGCAACAAAAGCGGTTTCAGGATCATCATAGAGATCTGCTGGTGATCCCATTTGTTCAATCTTGCCCTCATTCATAACTGCAATCGTGTCAGCCATAGTCATAGCTTCTTCTTGATCGTGTGTTACGTGAACGAAAGTTAAGCCAACTTCACGCTGAATCCACTTGAGTTCGATCTGCATCTGACGACGCAGCTTGAGATCAAGTGCACCTAGCGGTTCATCAAGAAGCAGCAGCGCAGGACGGTTAACAATTGCGCGAGCAAGTGCGATGCGCTGTTGTTGACCACCTGATAGTTGCGTTGGCTTGCGCTCCGCTAAATGTGGAAGCTCAACAAGATTAAGTACCTTATCGACCTGTTCCTTAACATCTTTGATTCCGCGACGGCGAAGACCGAAAGCGATATTTTCAAAGATAGTGAGGTGAGGAAATAGCGCATAGTTTTGAAAAACAGTATTAATCGGGCGTTGATACGGACGCGTTGTTGTAATGTCCGTATCACCCAAGTGAATACTTCCAACTGTTGGTTCTTCTAATCCTGCAACCATACGAAGCGTTGTAGTTTTTCCACAACCCGAAGGGCCAAGTAGTGCAAAGAAAGATCCTTTTGGAATCGTAAGAGTTAAATCATCCACCGCAGTGAAGTCACCATATGACTTTGTGATGCGAGTTAGACGTAGATCTCCCCTTGCAGTAATTGGGTCTTTCGACACTAGTTTCCTTGAGCTTGTTGGAAGGCTTCAGCCCACTTTGTCTCTTCATCTGGTGTGAGAGAGCGGAAAACATTGAGACGAGATGATGTCTTTTCAGTTGGGAAGATGTACTCACTTGTTGCAAGCTCTGGAGCAATCTTTTCCATCTCAGCTTGGGCGCCCTTTACTGGACACACGTAGTTAACGTAAGCAGCAACTTCTGCAGCAACTGCTGGGTCGTAATAGTAATTAATCATCTTCTCGCCATTTGCCTTTCCAGCAGCAGATGCAGTTGAAGGAATAATTAAGTTATCACCTGAGATAGTTCCACCTGATTCTGGAATTGCGAAGTCAAACTTTCCTTCATTTTCAGAGGCAAGAATGAACATATCGCCAGACCAGCCAATAACTGCAGTTGCATCACCTGAAGTGAGGTCTTCTGCGTATTCATTACCCTTAACGCCACGAATCCATCCATCAGAGATCTTCTTGGCCATGAAATCAACTGCATTCATAAACTCATCTTCAGTGACCTTAGTGATATCAACACCTTGACCTAACAAAATCACACCGATTGTGTCGCGCATTTCTGTCAGAACAACAATCTTCCCCTTGTTCTGAGGCGCAAAAAGATCATCAAGTGTGCGAATTCCCTTTGGATTCTTTTGGACATTCCATCCAAATCCTCCCATGATGCCCTGCCATGTAAGAGTTGATTCACGATTTGGGTCATAGGAAGGTGAAGCAAGTGAATCAAGAATATTTACCTTGTTTGGAATATTTGCAGTGTCATACTTTTGTGTATATCCCAAACGGATCCAGCGAGCTGCCATCCAGTCAGTTGGTGTGACAACGTCATAGCCAATATCCTCGCCAAGCTTTAGCTGCGCTTGAACTTTTCCATAGAACTCATCATTATCGTTGTAATCCTCAAAATACTTAGCTTCAATTCCAGTTTGTTCTGAGAACTTAACAAGCGTTGGGTATGTCTTTGATTCTTCATCAAAATCTAGATACAAAGGCCAGTTACCCCAGCGCACAGTGTTTTCTGCAGACGCACCATCTCCACCACCACCGCATGCAGCTAATAACCCTGCTGCACCAACTCCGCCTGCTCCTGCTAAAACAGCACGACGTGAAACTTGCGTTCCAAGTATTGAACGTGCTTCAGGTGAAAGTGACCGCTCTTTTGCCATTGATATGCTCCTTATTGTGTGAGGTCCTTGGGCGAAATACTACGCCCCAAGGTTGGTCATGACGTGCTTGATTCGTGTGTAATCTTCAAATCCATATGAAGAAAGATCCTTGCCATAGCCCGAGCGCTTGAATCCGCCGTGTGGCATCTCGGCAACCACGGGGATATGGGTGTTGATCCAGACGCACCCAAAGTCAAAGGCCTTGGCCAATCTCATCGCACGGCCATGGTCCTTAGTCCAAATGCTCGAGGCCAGGCCATACTCAACCCCATTGGCCTTTGAAATTGCATCTGCTTCATCGCTAAATTTTTGAACAGTAATGACTGGACCAAAGATTTCACTCTGGATCATCTCGTCATCTTGCTTCAGGTCGGCAACAACAGTTGCTGGGAAGAAGAAACCTGGCTTATCCAGAGCCTTTCCGCCAGTCATCACTTTGGCGTGGGAAGGCAGGCGATCAAAAAAGGCGCTGACACGTGCTAACTGATTAGCATTATTAACTGGCCCCAAGAAGACATCTTCTGTGGGAGAGCCAATTGCAATGCCCTTAGCCTGCTCGGTCAAAAGAGCGACAAAATCATCATAAACACTGGCTTCAACGATCACTCGTGTTGCAGCAGTGCAGTCCTGGCCAGCGTTGAAATAACCAGCGATGGCAATACCTTCAGCTGCAGCAGCTAAATCTGCATCTGCAAAAACAACCACAGGAGCTTTGCCACCAAGTTCAAGGTGCACTCGCTTAAGTTGTGTGGCTGCAGATTGAGCAACTTGAATACCTGCACCAACTGAACCTGTAATTGAAACCATGTCAGGGCGTTTGTGTTCAACAAGCATGCGTCCAGTTTCACGTTCACCGCAAACAACATTGAAAACACCTGCTGGTAAAAACTCTGACATCACATTTGCCATCCACACTGTTGATGCAGGAGTTGTGTCACTTGGCTTTAACACAACAGTGTTACCTGCAGCAATTGCCGGAGCCCACTTCCACACAGCCATCATCATCGGATAGTTCCACGGTGTTACTTGTCCAATAACTCCGACTGGTTCGCGGCGAATCATTGAAGTCATACCAGGCATGTATTCGCCTGCAGACTTACCTTCTAGATTTCGTGCAGCACCTGCGAAGAATCGAATCTGATCAACCATAGGTGGTACTTCTTCAGAAGTAGTTAAAGAGATTGGCTTACCTGTGTTAGTCGTTTCAATGGCAATAATCTCAGCGGCGCGAGATTCGATAGCATCTGCGATTTTTAACAAAGCTTTTTGGCGCTGTGATGGAGTGGAATCGCGCCAACCTGGAAATGCATTACTTGCAGCTTTAAATGCTGAATCAACGTCTGCAGCATTAGATTTAGGTGCACGGGCATACTCTTTGCCAGTTGCTGGATTGATAAGTGGCGAAGTTTCACCGGAAGTTGAATCGACGGCCTTGCCATTAATGAAGTTAGTTAACTTTTCCATGGAATTGAGCCTACCAATTCCACCCTTGGCTAACCAGTAGGGCTATTACCTTTTTCGCCAGCCGCTAACTGACCACAGGCCCCATCAATTTCGCGGCCTCTGGTGTCGCGCACTGTGACTGGAACTCCGTAACTTTCCAATATTCGGACAAACTCAGCTTCATCTTCGCGCCGAGAAGCAGTCCACTTGGAACCTGGAGTGGGATTGAGGGGAATTAAATTAACGTGGGCATTACGGTTTTTCAGCAACCTGCCAAGCAAATCCGATCTCCAGGATTGATCATTGATATCTCGAATCATGGCATATTCAATTGAATAACGGCGGCCCGTCTTCTTCTCATAAGCATCGGCTGCGGCGAGTACTTCCTTAATTTTCCACCGCGAATTGATAGGAACTAATGTGTCACGAAGTTCATCATCTGGTGTGTGAAGTGAAACGGCCAAAGTGACTGAGAGGCCTTCCTCAGTGAGTTTTTCAATTCCATTAACAAGACCAACAGTTGAAACCACCACAGATCGTGCACTAATTCCGAGTCCATCGGGGTTTGGATCAGTGATATTTCTCAGTGTTCGGATTACTGCGTTGTAGTTAGCTAACGGCTCTCCCATACCCATAAAGACGATATTTGAAAGGCGGGCTTCTCCGCCAGGTAATTCACCGTTTGCACATGCCCGAGCTGCTGCAACGATTTGTTCTGTGATTTCACCAGCACTCAAATTTCGTGTAAGTCCTGCTTGCCCAGTTGCACAGAATGGACAATTCATTCCACATCCGGCTTGGGATGAAATACACACTGTTACACGATCGGTGTAACGCATTAAAACTGACTCTACTAAGACTCCATCATGGAGTTTCCAAAGATCTTTACGTGTCATTCCCCCATCGCACTCAACAGAGCGCACAAGTTCAATAAGTTTGGGAGTGAACTGTTCTGCGATTGTCTTGCGCATCTCTGCAGGGATATCTGTCCAACTCTCTGGATCATTCGAGAGATGTGTGAAGTAGTGGGTTGCAACTTGGTTGGCACGAAAAGCTGGCAGGCCTAAAGACTTTGCGAGTTCGCCTCGCTCTTCGGGTGAATAGTCAGCTAAATGCTTAGGGGCGCTCTTGGGCTGAACTGGCTCATCGAAAACTAATTTTATTTCAGGAATCGTCATAACCAGCGCTTCACTAGCTCTAGTGCAAGCCATAGCGCTGGGGCTGAAATCAATACTGAATCTAGACGATCCAAGATCCCGCCATGGCCTGGAAGCAGAGTTCCCATATCTTTTAAGTGAAGGTCTCGCTTCATTGCACTCTCAATCAAATCACCGCAGGTAGCCGTGAAAACAATCATCAATCCAACAATGGCGCCAATCCACCAGTGCATTTCCATAATGTATTTAAAAGCAAGGGAGCCCCCAATTACTGTGAAGACGAGAGAGCCAATTAACCCTTCCCAGCTCTTCTTTGGGCTAATAACTGGAACGAGCGGATGCTTTCCAAATAGAACTCCCACGATGTAACCAAAAGTGTCATTGCAGCCAACTAAGACAACAAAAGTCATCACACGCTCTAAACCAGTGCTGGGTTTGGCTAGAAGTATGAGGAAGCCACCTAGAAATGGCAGATAGAGAAGTGAAAACGTAGTTGCCGTTGCGCTTTGCACAAAGCCTTCTGGCCCCTTAGTTAAAAGTTGAATAAGCAAAAGCGGAATAGCGATAGCTGTAGCAATAGCAAGGCCTGCTGCGCCACCATTCCAGGTTGCATAGGTAAGAACGATGGCCCCCAGCGCAAGTGAAACAACTGAGATATAAATTCCGCGCACGCTAAAAGCTCGAACAATTTCACGAATACCTAAAAGCACTGCAACTGTGACTACAACTGCAAAAACTTCCCGACGATAAACAAGGGCAAACCAAATGAGAGCTACGAGAGATAGTGAGACCGCAATGGAAGGTCCAAGCTTACGCCCGGCCCTTTTATTAATTGCCTCGTTTATTGATTGAAAGTCAGACATCAGTGACAAACTCCTTAGACTTCTAGGAGCTCGGCCTCCTTGTGCTTTAAGAGTTCATCAATTTTTGCAACGTGATCAGATGTTACTTTCTCTAACTCTTTTTCACCGCGTGCTAAATCATCTTTTCCGATATCTCCATCTTTTTCCATCTTCTCCATCGCCTCTTTTGCAGCCCGACGAATATTTCGCATAGATATCTTTGAATCTTCAGCCTTTCCCTTTGCGACCTTTATAAATTCCTTGCGTCGCTCTTCAGTTAATTGCGGGAAATTGATGCGAATTACCACGCCATCATTACCTGGGTTCACACCTAAATCTGATTCGCGAATAGCTTTTTCGATGCTGGCCATGGAGCCCTTATCGAAGGGTGCAATTGTGGCCATGCGGGCTTCAGGAACTTGAATGGAAGCTAGTTGTGAGAGCGCTGTGTAGGTGCCGTAGTAATCGACCATGATTTTATTAAACATGGATGGGTGTGCGCGACCTGTTCGAATAGAAGCAAAATCATCCTTTGCAACTTCAACAGCTTTGCTCATCTTCGTGTCAGCGTCCTTGAGGGCGCTTGCTACATCTGCCATGACTTCTCCCTTGGGGTTTTCCTTACTCTTTGATTCTATCGGCAATACCCGACCTGGTTCTATGAAATCTTGAACTAAGAAACTAGCGTTCCTATAGTTTCACCACGCACTGCACGAGCGATGTTGCCGTTTTTCATCAAGTCAAAGATGACTATTGGAAGTTGATTTTCACGACAAAGGGCAAAAGCGGCGGCATCAGCCACAGCGAGAGACTTACTTAATACCTCACTGTATGAAATTGAATCGTATTTAGTTGCGCCTTTATCCTTCTTTGGATCTGCGCTATAAACGCCATCAACACCACTTTTTGCAAGAAGTAGAGCCTCAGCTCCGATTTCAAGTGCGCGCTGGGCTGAAACTGTGTCAGTTGTGAAGAATGGCATTCCTGCGCCTGCACCGAAAATTACTACACGGCCCTTTTCAAGGTGGCGAATTGCGCGAAGTGGAATGTATGGCTCTGCAACTTGTCCCATTGTGATTGCGGTTTGAACACGGGTCTGTACACCTTCTTTTTCCAGAAAATCTTGTAGTGCTAAACAGTTCATCACTGTTCCAAGCATTCCCATGTAGTCAGCGCGTGAGCGATCCATGCCACGCTGAGAAAGCTCTGCGCCACGGAAATAGTTACCGCCACCAACAACTATGGCTACTTGAACACCACTTCGGGCAACATCTGCGATTTGTTTAGCAATATCTTGAACAACATCGGGATCAACACCGATGCCTTTAGCTCCACCAAAAACTTCTCCAGAAAGTTTAAGGAGCACCCGACGATACGTTCCTCGTGTACCGGGCATGAGTGCTCCTTTTACTTCTAGTTGGAATATCTAAATTCTAAGCGATGTCGCCTTTGAACTTATTGACCCACGCGGAAGCGATTGAACGCCTTAACGGCTGTTCCCGCTTCATCGAGGATCTGCTTTACAGTCTTTTTCGCATCTTTAGCAAAAGATTGCTCAATCAAAGAAACTTCCTTGACGAAGCCTGTTACGCGACCTTCAATGATCTTGATGAGGGAAGCTTCTGGCTTTCCTTCTTCGCGTGCAGTCTCTTCTGCGATACGACGTTCGTTTTCAATGAGTTCTGCAGGAACATCTTCGCGATTGACAAACTGTGGTGCAAAAGCTGCGATGTGCTGTGCAATATCTTTGCCAACTTCAGCTGCATCCTTAGTTAATTGAACTAGGACGCCAACCTGTGGTGGCAAATCTGGGCTCGTGCGGTGCAAGTAAATCCCAACTGGAGAATCCTTTAGCACTGCAATTCGGCGAACCTCAATCTTTTCGCCCAGAGTTGCATTTGCCTCATCAACAGTTGCCTGAACGGATTTGCCGCTAGACATTGATGTTGAAAGAAATGCCTCTAGAGAATCTGATTGCGCATTTTGTAGGTGAGCAAGAAGCTCATCTGCAAGTGCCACAAAACGCTCACCCTTAGCCACGAAATCTGTTTCACAGTTAAGTTCAAGCATCACACCAAGATTTCCTTCAACCTTTGCAACTACTGCTCCGTTTGAAGTTAAACGACCTTCACGCTTTGTGACTCCCTTGAGTCCCTTAACGCGAATGATGTCTATCGCCTTGTTGTAATCGCCTTCTGCCTCATCCAAAGCTTTCTTGCAATCAAGCATTCCAGCAGCAGTTGCTTCACGAAGATTCTTAACGTCTTGCGCTGTATATGCAGCCATTTAATTAAGCTCCTTCTGTGACAGAGATTGCTTCTGGTGATTCTTCAGTTGTTCCAGCTATTTCTTTTTCCCAATCAGCTAAAGGCTCACCAGCTGCAACTGCAGGGGCTTCATCCTTAACTTCGCTCTTAGCCTGTGCTGAACGTGCAGCAAGACCAGCAGCGATTGCATCTGTGATAACTCGAGTTAGTAAACCGATTGAACGGATTGCATCATCGTTACCAGGAATCTTGTAATCAACCTCATCTGGATCACAGTTAGTGTCCAAGATTGCGATAACTGGAATACCAAGCTTCTTGGCTTCCTGCACAGCAAGGTGTTCCTTCTTAGTATCAACAACCCAAATTGCTGAAGGCAACTTAGTCATGTTACGGATACCATTAAGGTTCTTAAATAGTTTTTCGCGTTCGCGGCGAAGAACAAGAAGTTCCTTCTTTGTTAGAAGAAGATCGTTCTTCTCTTCTAGAGCTTCTAGCTCCTTCAGACGCTGAATACGCTTGTAGACAGTTGGAAAGTTTGTAAGCATTCCACCAAGCCAGCGCTCAGTCACAGTTGGCATGCCAACGCGTGCTGCTTGCTCAAGGATTGGTTCCTGTGCTTGCTTCTTTGTTCCAACGAACAAAACGTGACCGCCCTTTGCAACTGTGTCCTTAACGAACTCATATGCATTGTCGATTAGCGCTAGTG
>CANKXJ010000012.1 GCA_947487595.1 Actinomycetota bacterium | reverse complement strand
CACCTTTATGAATAAGGGCTAGGGCTGCTGGGTTTGCACCATAACTTCCATCTTCATTTTTAACATAGAAGTTTCGAACGCCTTCTTTAACCATCGCAGCCATTGTTGGTGAAATACGGTAGCGATCACCAAGATTTGCATGCAAAGTCTCAGATACGTGTAATGCAACACCAGGACCAACTAGGTCTAGAAGTTGGAATGGTGACATTGGGAATCCAATAGAGCGCATAGCGTTATCGGCAACCTCTGGTGAAGTGCCTTCATCGACAGCGTCGGTGATTTCGCCCATGAAGCGAGTTAACAAGCGGTTAACTACAAAACCAGGGGCATCTTTACAGATGATCATGGTCTTCTTAAGTTCCTTACCCACAGAGATTGCAGTTGCTGTTGTCGCATCATCAGTCTTACTTGTTCGCGCAACCTCTAGTAATGGCATGATTGCAACTGGATTAAAGAAGTGGAAACCAACAACGCGTTCAGGATTTTTAAGTCCTTCGCTCATCCGCTCTACTGATAGAGATGAAGTATTTGTGGCCAAAACACACTCTGGTGAAACAATCGTCTCTAATTTCTTAAAGAGCTCTTGCTTCAAAGATAGCTCTTCAAAGATGGCTTCAATAATGAAGTCGCATCCTGCAAAAGTGTTTTGATCTGATGAACCTGAAATAAGTAGATTTAAGCGAGCTGCAGACTCTGTGCTCATACGCTTTTTCTCAACTAGTTTGGCTAACTCATTCTTAACCCAAGCCACGCCTTTATCAGCACGCTCTTGATCAATATCTGTCATAACAACTGGGCACTTCAAATTACGTAGAAGAAGTAGTGCTAACTGCGATGCCATCAGTCCGGCGCCAACAACGCCTACTTTGCCCACCTTGCGAGCAAGAGCTGGCTTTGGAGCACCTTCAACTTTCTTGCGCTTCTTTTGAATAACGTTGAATGCATAGAGGGATGCGCGCAGGGGATCACTCATAGTTAAGTCAGCAAGTGCTAGATCTTCGGCATCAAAGCCAGCACCTAACGTGTTGCTCTTGGCTGCACTGATGAGTTCAAGGGCTCTCATTGGTGAGGCTATTTCAGCGCCGCCGTATTTCTTGAGCGCAGCAGCCTTTCCAGTTGCAAGAGCGCTTTCCCATGCCGGATCTTGGCTGTAGTCCTTGCGCTCGATTTTAGTTGTGCCATTTAAAACATTTGCTGCAAATGCAATTGAGCGCTCTAGGAAATCAGATGGCTCGTACACAGCATCCACCACACCGAGCTTGAGAGCATCTTTGGCTTTCATCATGGTGTTGTTGTTAAGGGCATTCAACATAATTACTTGCACAGCTCGCTCAGGACCAATTAACTTTGGCAAAATAGTTGCACCACCCCAACCTGGAACTAATCCAAGGAAGACTTCAGGTAAACCAGTAAATGCCGTGGAGGCAAGTGTGCGGTAGTGGCAATGCAATCCAACTTCAAGGCCACCACCAAGTGCCAAGCCATTGATGAAAGCAAAAGTTGGAATGCTTGATTCGCCTAAGCGGCGAAACACATCATGTCCCAATTTACCTATGCCAAGTGATTGCTCACGATTGGTAATAAAGGAAAGGGCAGATAAATCAGCACCGGCGGCAAAAATAAATGGCTTACCGGTAATTGCAATGGCGCTTGGCTTGCTGGCAATAGCTGCAGTAATCGCTGCATCTAATGCAAGAAGTGATTGCGGTCCAAAAGTATTAGGGCGATTATGGTCAAGAGCGTTATCTAAAGTGATGAGAGCCAAGATGCCTTTGACACCGAATGCAGTTAAATCAACGTGTCGCACTAGGGCTTGAGTGACAACCTCTTCAGGTGCACCTTCTGGGAGTTTGATATCTGCGCTCACTTATTTCACCTGACCATTAAAGTGTGGGTTTTCCCAAATGACAGATCCGCCCATTCCAAGACCGATACACATAGTTGTTAAGCCATAGCGCACCTCTGGATGGGCTTCAAAAGATCTAGCTAGATTGAGCATGAGGCGAACACCAGAAGATGCAAGTGGGTGCCCAACTGCAATTGCTCCACCAAATGGATTAACGCGAGCGTCATCATCGGCAATTCCAAAGTGCTCAAGAAATGCTAATACCTGCACAGCAAAAGCCTCATTGATTTCAAAGAGTCCAATATCTTTAATACTCAAACCTGCTTGCGCAAGTGCTTTAATTGTTGAAGGAACTGGTCCAAAGCCCATTACTTCTGGCTCTACGCCAGCAAAAGCGTATGTAACTAATCGTGCCTTAATGCTCAGTCCTAACTCTTTTGCTTTATCTTCACTAGCAAGGAGCGCCGCAGTTGCACCATCGTTTAATCCAGAAGAATTTCCTGCCGTAACTCGACCTGCTGGACGAAAGGGAGTCTTTAAGCCAGCTAAACCTTCCATCGTTGTTGTTGGGCGAGGTGCCTCATCAACTGTTGCAATTGTCCATCCTAGCTCGGCGTTGCGCGCAGCCATCGGAATGAGATCTCGCTGAATCAAACCAGCTTCATATGCCTTAGTTGTTTTAAGTTGTGAGTTAAGTGCATATTTATCTGCGCGCTCTTTTGTGATAGTTGGGAAGCGATCATGGAGTCTTTCAGCCGTTGAACCCATTGCAAGTGCATCTTGCTCAACAATCTTTTCAGCTAAGTAACGGGGATTAGGATCCATGAGTTCACCCATCGGATGATTACCCATATGTTCAACGCCGCCCGCAATAGCAATATCATTTGAACCAAAAGCGATAGCACCTGCAATTGTTGTAACAGCTGTTAGCGCACCAGCACACCAGCGATCAATTGAATAGCCCGGTACGGTATTTGGTAGTCCAGCTAGAAGTGTGGCACTGCGGCCGATGTTCATTCCTTGATCACCTGTTTGTGTTGCAGCAGCGATAGCGACATCATCGATTGCACTATGGTCAACATTTGGATTTCTATCTAAAAGTCCGCGTATTGCGCGCACCATCAAATCATCAGCGCGTGTTCCTGCATACATCCCCCCAGCTTTTCCAAAGGGCGTGCGAACGGCATCGACTAAGACAACTGTGCGAGACATAGTGATCCTTTACTAGGGGCGGATATAGCGCTTATGTTACCCGCCAGTAAGGGTTTGTGACAGCGCTTAGGCTGGTGTGAGCGCAGGCGTGCGAGGCTTTGAGAGATAGGCCCGAAGGACTGTGGTGAGGTAGATCGCCCAGATGCCCAGTTGTAGCCATGACGTTGTGTTATCAAAGCCCACAAGACCACCCAGTGTTGCTCCAAGCAATGAGTCCTTAGGAATCAGGCTTGAAACATCCCAAGCATATGACTCTCCACCAGGAAGCCAACCCAGTTCTTGGAACTCATGGACTCCATATGAAAGAACTCCTGCTGCAACAACAACTAGGGCAACTCCGGTGAAACGGAAGAACTTGCCTAAGTCGAGTTTGATTGCTGATTTGAAAATCAAATAACCAAGCGAGATCGCAACTGCAAAGCCAAGAATTAATCCAAATGCAGCGCCACTTGTATTTGCAACGGTTTTAAAGTTTGAATAAACAAAGAGAGCAGTTTCTAAACCTTCGCGGATAACAGCGAAAAACGCTGCTCCAGCAAGGGCTACAGGCCCTGTGCGCAAAGCCGTATCAACTTTTCCATGAAGATCAGCCTTCAAGGTACGAGCAGTTCGCTTCATCCAAAAAACCATCCAGGTAACAAGTGCCACAGCTAGAAAGGAAGTTGTTCCAACAAAGATTTCCTCAGCGCGCTCAGTGAGTTCCTCAGAAGTTCTGGAGAGAATAAAGCCAAGTCCGATACTTCCAACTACAGCAGCGGCAACACCACTCCATAATGGAAGGAGTAAGTGTCGGCGATCAGTTTTTAGAATATAGGCGACCAGAATCCCCACAATCAGGGAGGCTTCGAGGCCCTCGCGCAAGGCAATGATAAATGTGCTCAACATGAGTGAAAATCTAGAGGGTTGAGGGTATTTACGCAACTCTTATGTTGCGTAAATCAGGCTTCCTCGGGTGTGGTTTCTGGCACAGGTTCAGGCGTGGGCACAGCCTCTTTCTCCAAAAGGGCGGCCGTAATGGCTGCGCCAACTAGCTCCACCTGCCATTTTCTGGCTCCCAGTGAGAGCAAATGTTCCCGAACGATCTCAGGAGAGGCTTGAGAAGTGGAAGGAGCTGGGGGAGCCCAACACATACGTCGAACAATTTCGGGGGTAATGAGGTTTTCAATTGGAATCTTATTTTCTTCGGCAATTATCTCTATGCGCGCACGTGCATGTGAAAGGGGTGCGTATTTTTCTGGAAACTTATCTCGCCATAATTTAATAGGTGGCAACGTGTCCGCGTTAGTGCGAAGGGCGGGCCACTTTGATTCCTCCAGTGCAACAGCGCGTGCCACCGCATCTAGCCAAGCTTTCAGATTTTCTAACCAGCGAGCCCGAAGCCCAAGTGGGCGCAATACTTTTTCAAACTCTTTCTTGGTAGCAACAGGGTTAAGTGCAATCTCAACTATTGCCGAGTCATTGAGCAGTTTGCCACCAGCGATATCTTGCGACTTTGCAATCTCATCGCGAGTGAACCAAAGTTCGCGGATAATTGCTAATTGATCACGGCGCTTAATTTTGTGCATTCCAGAAGTTCTGCGCCATGGATCTACTCGAGGTGGAGGAGGAGGAGCCAAGAGAATTGAAGCAAACTCTTCCTGGGCCCAGGAATCTTTTTTAGAATCAACTAATAACGCTTCAATTTTATCGCGCAGCTCAACCAGCAGTTCAACATCTAATGCTGCATATGTCAGCCAGTCTTGGGGCAATGGACGCACAGACCAGTCTGCAGCACTGTGTTCTTTGGCAAGTGAAACACCCATGAGAGATTCCAAAAGCGGGCCGAGTCCAACACGGGCCAGGCCTGCAATTCGTCCCCCTAATTCGGTATCAAATAGGCGCGTTGGGTTGATTCCTAACTCTCGAAGGCAGGGCAGATCTTGTGTACTGGCATGCAAGATAACTTCATCAGTATTGAGTAAATCATTGAGTTCAAACATGAGTGGATGCCCAGGCCCAAAGGCGATGGGATCAATGAGGTGTAACCCACCGTTGGTGCGCTTAATTTGAATCAAGTAAGCACGTGCGCTGTATCGAAAACCTGAGGCTCGTTCAGCATCAACAGCAAAAGGACCAGATCCATGTGCGAGTTGCTGTAATGCGTTTCTAAATGCCGTTTCGCTATCGATTACTGGTGGCGTACCACCTGCGGGTGTGAGCAGCGGTACTGCAGTTGTCTCTTCAGACATACTTGGGCTTAACGACGTCTGGCAGATGCAATAGTTGATACCCCATCAGGAATTGGTTCGAGTCCAGCCACATCGGAAATTAAGCGGCACCACCCAGCAATATGTTTCACTATTTCAATTGGATCAGCATTTGAAGGGGTCCATGAAGCACGAATCTCAATTTCTGATTCATCATTTCGTGGAGAAAGTTTTCCGAAAGAAGCACTGGAAACGCGTGTAACAGTTCCACTGGGTGCAGCAAGTGAGCACTCTTCCCTGTCTAAGGCTTCAAGAAACCAACTCCAGCCAACTTCTGGCAGAAGTGGATCTTGTTGCATCACAGGGTCTACATCTGCGCGAACGAAAGTCACGCAACGGAATTCACCTTCCCATGTGTCTTGCCCACCAGGCTCATGTAATAAGACAAATCGGCCTGAAGCTATTTCATCTTCATCATCGCCTAATAAACCATTGCTAACATCGGCTGAAAAGGCAAAGGCATATGTTGCTAGTTTTTGTGGGGCTGGAACTTCTTCTAAAACGATTTCAGCGCGCGGTGTAAAAGCGCGTAAGGAGTTAACTAAATCTTCAAATCCTTTGGCATCCACTGCTTAAGAATAAACAGTAGGAAGTGCTTTTCATGGGAGGCAGGGCGGTACCCTTGCGCCTATGGCATCAATTCTTGCACTTCTCTCAAGCATATTGTGGGGAACTGCTGATTTTGAAGGTGGTCGATTAAGCAAAAAACATGCGCCATTAGCTGTTCTTGGTTTTTCACAAGTTGTTGGTTTAGTTTTTGGTGTTGTATTGATGTTTATCTCTGGTGCGTGGCACGCAGATGCATTTGGTGAAGGTGGATACTTAATCCCTGGAATTGTTGCAGGCCTGTTTGGATATTTCGGTTTGTTCTGTCTTTACGCAGGTTTATCTACTGGGCGTATGGGCGTTGTCTCACCCATAAGTTCAATGAGCGTGGTCATTCCCCTGACATATGCATTGATCAACGGTGACAGACTTTCAACAATCACATCGATGGGAGTTGTTTTAGCGTTGGTGGGAGTTTTTTGTGCCAGCGGGCCAGAGCTCTCTCAAGGCCTTCCCATTAAACCTTTGCTTCTTGCATTAGGTGCAGCATTTGGATTTGGCATAGC
This sequence comes from Actinomycetota bacterium, assembly GCA_947487595.1. Classification (GTDB taxonomy): domain Bacteria; phylum Actinomycetota; class Actinomycetes; order Nanopelagicales; family Nanopelagicaceae; genus Planktophila. The sequence goes on along the minus strand of CANKXJ010000012.1, from coordinate 11,360 downwards.
ATTAACGTCAATCTCGATTGGTTCGCAATCAAGTGCCCTCATGACCATGGTTTCAATGCGTGGGGCAACCTTCATTGTCACTGTTGCTCTAGCACTCAAATTCCATACGATGGGTGGATTTTCTAAAAAGGAATATCCCTCACTTATTTTTATCGGTGTAGCAGATTTCTTAGCCAACGTCTTGCTCGGTGTGGCTTGCACTAAGGGCTTAGTTTCAATTGCAATGGTCTTAGGTTCACTCTTTCCAATTGCAACTGCGCTACTAGCATTTAAGTTCTTGCGTGAGCGTTTACAGAAAGTGCAATACATTGGGATTGCGCTAGCTGTTACTGGTGTTGCTCTTATTTCTGCCTTCTAGTTGTGCGCGACATAAAAATCAGTGCCATCAACGTGCGTATGGGTATGGTGGGCAAATCTATTGAGCAAAGCTTGCCAATCAATAGGGTGATCACCGCCGGTCACAGGAGTGACACTGAGTTCTAGTTGATCAATTAATCCCTGATCGATAAGCTCAAAAATAATGGATGTCCCTGCTTCAATGAGAATCCTTTCTCCAAACTGTGATTTAGCCTTTGCCAGCGCCTCTGCCGCAGACATATTCCACAAATGTGATAAATCATTTCCAGCAACTGGGTTAATAGTTGATCGTGAAAGAATTACTAAAGGAACTGGGCTCTGTTTATAGGGCTCATGGCGAGCGGTATTTCCACCGATTAAAATGCAATCGACTTTACGACGCCTTGCAAGAAAAGCTTTACGATCAGCATCAGAAGAAACTCCGTTAGAGCTGTTTTCTTTTGATGTAGACCCATCTCGCCCAACCACTAGCGATGCAACTGTGCTCATTTGTCCTACTATCGCAGATTCTGTGAGAATTCTCAGGCGTAAATCACGCTTAGAAGTTGAGATGTCGTCTTAAGCCTCGATAGCCTGTAACCATGAATTGGCGCATTCTTCCTCACGCCGTTGTGGCTCTAGCCCTGACGGTTGGGTTAGCAGCCCCTGCACATGCCGCGCCTTCGTTGGCTGAGATTCAGGCAAAGGTGCGATTTCTAGAAGAAGAAGCCACAACTGCGGCCGAAGGTGCTCAAGAAGCAAAAGTAAAGTTAATTGCACTTACTCGCACACTCAATGGCATCAAAGCTAAAGCTGCCGTCCAAGGAGAAACTCTCTCGGCACTCCAAAAATCTTTAGGCACCATCGCGATCGAGCAGTACAAGGCCGGAGGTTTAGGTCAATCACTTGAGCTTCTCTTTTCTTCTAACCCAACACTTTACCTATCCTCTGCTGGTGCTCTTGATGCTATTAGTCGGCGCAAATCTGCCCAACTTCGAAAGTATGAAGCGGCTCAGCAACGTTTGAGTGCAACAACATTAACTGTCAATGACAAGTTGGCCCTAGTAGTGGCTGCTGAAAAGAGATTTAAAGCCCAATCTGCAATGGCCCAAGAAAAGCTAGCTCAAGCAGAGGCTTTACTTTCTAAGTTAACAAAAGCTGAGCGAGAGCGTTTAGCAAAATTGGCGGCAGAAGAAGAAGATGCAGATCAGGCAAATTCACAAGCCGAAGCTCGCGCCCTCTCTGGTGTTTCTGGACGTGCAGGAGTGGCAATCAAATATGCCCTCAAGCAAATCGGTGATCGCTATGTATTTGGATCAGCCGGACTACTTACCTGGGATTGCTCGGGATTAACAATGCGTGCTTTTCAAGCCGCTGGCGTGTCACTCCCACATTCATCGGCTGCGCAATCACGTTTGGGAAAGCAAGTTTCACTAAAAGATCTTAAACCCGGAGACCTTTTATTTTATGGTCGTCCAGTCTCACACGTGGGAATGTATATCGGTGGCGGAAAGATGGTTCACGCACCGCGTTCGGGTTCACGTGTGAAAATCACAACAAGTGGATCTCTTGGCAGAAAACCTTTAGTTGGAGCTCGCCGTTTCTGATAAAACACTATTTGTCACCAATGATTTTGGTCCACGGGCCGGGGGTATAGAAACCTTCATCATTGGATTAATTGAACGATTACCAAAATCGAGCATTATTGTTTATACATCGGCCCAAGAAAATAGCACACCATATGACGCTGATTGGCTCACTCAATTTGGTGTTGAAGTAATAAGAGACAGAGCAAAAATACTGCTTCCAACACCGCGTGTTAATCGCGCAGTTGCAGAGATTGTTAGTCAGCATGGAATTAGAAGTGTAGCTTTTGGTGCAGCTGCGCCACTAGCGTGGATGTCATCAAGGCTGCGCAAAGCCGGAGCACAACACATAGTTGCACTGACCCATGGGCATGAAGTCTGGTGGGCAAAAACTTTTCCATTTAATCTGATTTTGCGCCGTATTGGATCGACTACTGATTCTTTGACCTACCTTGGTGAATTTACTCGTGTGGCAATCTCAAAGGCGCTGACCTCAAAGAGTGCAGCTGCCATGCAAAAGATTGCGCCAGGAATTGATGTTGAACATTTCAGGGCGCTGGATGCAACTGCTTTACGTCAATCTTTGGGATTAAGTGAAAAGAAGGTCATTGTTAGCGTGGGCCGACTTGTACATCGTAAAGGGCAGGATTTTCTCATCGAATCTATGCCACAGATTCTTAAGCAAGTTCCAGATGCCCACCTGTTACTTGTGGGCCAAGGTCCTTATAGAGCGCACTTAGAAAAACTAGTTACTAAACATTCGCTGCAGAAAAACGTTAGTTTTATTGGTCGAATTCAATACAAAGATCTGCCTGGCTATATCTGTGTAGGCGATATCTTCGCAATGCCATCTAGATCAAGATTTGCTGGTTTAGAAGTCGAGGGCCTAGGAATTGTTTATCTTGAGGCTAGTGCTTGTGGCTTACCGGTTATTGCTGGTGCATCTGGTGGTGCACCAGATGCAGTCATTGAGGGTGTAACAGGATTTGTAGTTGATGGAACTAACACAAAGGAAATAGCTAAAAAATCTATTGAACTTCTATTAGATGAAGATCTGCGCCGTTCTATGGGTAGTGCGGGACGAGCGTGGATTGAAAAGGAGTGGCGCTGGCAGATTTGGGCTGGCAAGTTTTCTGAACTACTTGCTAGATAAACCTTGCTCACGCATGGCATGAATTGCCGCAGTTCGATTAGTAACTTCTAATTTGCGATAGATGGATGCTAAATGTGTCTTAACTGTGGCTGGACTTATAAATAGGCTCTTGGATATCTGGGCAGTAGTGTGACCTTGTTCCAATTGCACAAGGAGATCAAATTCACGGGCAGTCAACGTGTTGTGGGTATTGTTAAAGAGTTTCTCTAAACCCTGGGCGCTAAAGCTTAAGGGGGTGATGAGACTATGTTTAATCGCTGCAACGAGTGCAGGAATTGGTTCAGATTTTGAAACGAAGGCACTTGCGCCAGCTTTCATCGCAGCGCGTATGTAATTCTCATGATCGTTAAGGGTTAAGACCACAATAGCCATGTCTTTTGAAATGCCTCGAATCCAACGTACTAGTTCAAAGCCGCTGCCATCTGGCAGGTTGATATCAACTGTTACAACTTCTGGCTGTGAGGCGGCAATCCCAGCACGAGCTTGGGCAATAGAAGAGGCTTCTGTAATCTGGCTGAACCCCTCATGTGCAAGAGCCCGCTTTAATCCTTCACGCACAAGAGCGTGATCATCGACAATAAGTAATCTACTCATGGCCTTAGCAAATCCAGTGAAATTACAAGGTTAGTTCCGGTGAAATCTGATTGGACTTCTACATCTCCACCGAGTGCTGTAATGCGCTCAGAGATTCCTTGCAAGCCGTAGTGATTATCTATTGCCCGAGCCCCACCAATTCCATTGTCGCTAAAGCAAATCTCTAGACGAGTTGCCCGTGAATGCTCTGTTACATTACTAATAATTTCATTGAAAACCCTAGTGAGTTCAAATGCCAACTCAGGTTGAGATTCGAGTGATTCATGTTCACCTCGCTGCGTGCGAAGTTCCAAGATCTCACTACGCACTTTCTCTATCAAAGTATTGATATCAAATCGCACAGAGCGCAGCGCAGAGCGTTTAACTTCATCGTCTTCTTGAAACAACAAAGCATCTAAGCCATAGCCTAACCCCACGAGATCTTGGGCTATGCCATCGTGGAGCTCTTGTGCGAGTTTTACCCGCTGCGTAAGGCTCACATAATTACTTTGTAAAGAGCTGGTCAATCTCCTTTGCGAATTCCTTCGCAACGACATGTCGCTTCAGTGAAAGCTTCGGAGTTAAATGTCCAGCAGCGATTGTGAAATCAGTTGTCAAAATAGTGAACTTGCGAATTGATTCCGCCTTGCTCACTGCCTTATTTGCTTCATCAACCGCAGTTTGAATAACTGCGATGAGATCAGGATCATTTACAAGGTCAGCCAATGAAGCGCCTTCCTTCTTATTGTTTGTAACCCATCCCTTAAGAGAATCTTGATCAATAGTCACAAGTGCGGCAATGAATGGTTGATTATCGCCAACGACCATGCACTGGCTTACTAGTGGGTGTGCACGCAAGCGATCTTCTAGTACGGCTGGAGCAACGTTCTTTCCACCTGCAGTAACAATGAGTTCCTTTTTGCGACCAACGATATAGAGGAAGCCCTCATCATCGAGTTTTCCAAGATCACCTGTTTGAAACCAGTGCTCTGAGTCGAAAACTTCAGCATTAGCGGCATCATTTTGCCAATAACCGCGCATGACAATTGCTCCACGGATAAGAACTTCTCCATCTTCGGCAATCTTGATTGAAGTTCCAGGGATTGGGCGACCAACTGAACCAACGCGATGGGCACCAGTTAAGTTCAACGTTGCCCCTGCAGTTGTTTCAGTTAATCCGTAACCTTCTAAAATTGTTACGCCAGCACCACGATAAAAATGACCTAGGCGCACACCCAGTGGTGCACCACCTGAGATAGCAGCTTCAACACGTCCACCCATACCTGCACGAATCTTTGAATAAACCAACTTGTCAAAGAGGCCATGCTTGAGTGTGAGAAGGGGAGAGATTCCCTTTTTATCCATCGCCTCTGAATAAGCGATCGCCACTTCTGCTGCCTTTTTAAAGATCTTTCCTTTACCAGCAGCTTCAGCGCGAGCTTCTGCACCGTTGTAAATTTTCTCGAAAATACGAGGAACAGCCAAAACAAATGTTGGCTTAAATGATGCTAAATCAATTGGAAGTCGTCCGACTGGATCACTGCAGTGTGCAAGGTGTAGACCTGAGTTAATTGCACCAATTTGAACCATGCGACCGAATACGTGCGCAACAGGTAAGAACAGCAAAGTTGATCCGCCTGGCTTAAGGAATAAATCACTTGCACCTTGGACAACATTTCCGCATTCAGCTAAGAAGTTGCCATGTGTGAGCGTGACACCCTTAGGTTTTCCAGTTGTTCCTGAAGTATAAATAAGTGTTGCCAAAGTATCTGGAACAAGTGCTGCGCGACGGCGTTCAATTTCATCATCTGAAACCTGAGCACCAGCATTGCGTAGCACTGTAAGAACATCCTCGGTCATTGTCCAGAGGTGCTTAGTATGTGAAGGCAAAACTGTTTGAACTAGTTCACGAAGTGCTGGAGTTTCAACAATGATTCCAACAGTTGCAGAGTCATTGAGAATCCAATCAATCTGCTCTGCAGATGATGTGTCATAGATTGGAACTACGACAGCTCCTGCATACCAAATTGCAAAATCTAGAATGGTCCACTCATATCGAGTACGCGCCATGATTGCCACACGATCACCGATTTGAATACCGGCCGCGATTAATCCTTTGGCAGTTGCTCGGACTTCTTCATCAACTTCTTTGGCAGAAACGCTCTGCCATCCATCGCCGAGTGGGCGAGACATGGTGATGCGCTCAGGCTCAAACCATGCCCGTTCTGCAATCAGATTCGTTAGATTGCCAGCAGTAGCCGAAGGGACAAGGGCGGGAGTTGTGACTTCATTCATGGGGCTAACGCTAGCGTGAGGAATATGGATTATGGAAGAGGGTAACCTTTGCCCATGAGCGATATGAGCAGTTCAACAATCACGATCGATGCCCCCATAGCCGATGTCCAAGGAGCCCTTTTTGCCCTAGACCAATATCCAACCTGGTCGAGTGCGATTAAGTCCAGCGAGGTCGTTGAAAGTGATGAGCAAGGCCGTGCCACCAAGGTGAAAATGACTATTGATGCAGGAATGATGAAAGACCGCGTGATTTTAGATTACGACTGGAGCCAAGCTCCGGCGCAACTTTCATTCTCACTCGATGACGCCGATCTTCTCACCGGAATGGATGGTTCTTATTCCATTAAGGCAATCGATGAAGATACAACCCAAGTTACCTATGAGTTGGGTGTTTCACTTTCAATGCCAATCCCAGCGATGATGCGTCAAAAAGCTGAGAAGACAACAATTGATCAAGCACTTGCACAACTTAAAGCTGCGCTAGAAGCTTAATCACACACTTATGTCCTTAACAATCGGTATCGATGTTGGTGGAACTAAAGTTCTTGGCGGTGTTGTTGATGAATCTGGAAAAGTTCTGACTACTGCCAGAAAAGACACACCACGCCAAGGTGGAAGTGCACTAACACAGACAATTGCCGATGTTGCTAAAGAGTTATTAGAGAAACATTCCGTCTCGTCAATTGGAGTTTCCGCTGCTGGTTTTGTTTCCTCTGATCGAAAAACCATGCTTGCAACTCCCAATATCGCAGATTGGAATGGTGTTGATCTAGATGGTCAATTGACCAAACTCATCGGACTTCCTGTTGTGATTGAAAATGATGCAAATGCAGCAGCATGGGGTGAAGCAAAGTTTGGTGCAGGAAAAAATCAAGATCACATGATGATGCTCACAGTTGGCACTGGAATTGGCGGAGGCATTGTTGTTAATGGTGCGCTGTATCGAGGCGCATTTGGAATTGCAGCTGAGTTCGGACACATGCGCGTTGTTCCTGATGGACATATCTGTGGCTGTGGTGCACGAGGTTGTTTTGAGCAATATGCATCTGGAAATGCACTACTGCGTCATGCGCGCGAAGCAATTAACGCTAGCCCTGAAGTTGCGCGCAATTTACTCTCACGCGGTGACGGCACCGTTGCAGGTCTTACGGGTCACACTATTGCCGAGGCAGCACGAGAGGGTGACCCCGTGGCATTGGCAGCCTTTAACACAACCGGCCAGTGGTTAGGTGCAGGAATTGCATCACTTGCAGTTCTTTTAGATCCTGCATGTGTAGTAATTGGTGGAGGAGTAATTGATGCGGGTGAGATTCTTTTGAAGCCAACGCGTGAATCACTTGAGCGCAATATGCCTTTTGCTGGAAAGCATCCATATCCAAAGATTATTGCGGCGCAGTTAGGCAATGAAGCTGGTCTTGTTGGAGTTGCCGACTTAGCTAGAAGTTAATTCTCAAATGGGTATTTCAACCCGATGTGAGAGCGCACGGTTTCCATAATCTCCATAATGGCGATAGTGTCTTGCCATCTTAGAATCGATGATTCTTTAGCACCGCTTTTAACTACTCGGGCAAATTCAACTGCTTGTTCACGCAATCCATGGCCTTTGTAATCCGATGGATATTCAGTAACGGTTCCGTCAAAGAGTGTAAGGCGCATAGAGGTTGGGTTATAGAAGGTTCTATTCACTTCTAGATAGCCATTAAGCCCTGCAATAACTGCGGTGCATGGGGTCTGCACGATCATTGTTGTGTTTAGGACGGCCTGTGCTCCGTTGGCGTAATCCAAAATCATTGACGTCTGCGCATCCACGCCTTTGTCGGTAAAAACTGCAGTGGAAGTTATTGACTCTGGGACTCCTAAAATCATATGCGCAAAAGAGATGGGATAAATTCCAAGATCAAGTAAGGCACCGCCAGCAAGAGATGGTTCAACAAGGCGCGCAATCTTTTGATCTGCTAAACGTTGCCCATGATCGGCGTGAATAGTTGTAATGTGTCCCAGAACTCCACTGGCAACAATTTCTCGAATCTTGGCATAGTGTGGCAAAAAGCGGGCCCACATCGCTTCCATTAATGCCACATCATTTGCCTTAGCGGCTGCAACCATCTCTCTTGCCTCAGCCGCATTTACAGCAAATGGTTTCTCGCACAGAACTGGCTTACCTGCATTAAGGGCTGCAATGACATTTTCATTATGTGATGGATGTGGGGTTGCAACATAAATAGCATCGATATCTGAATCCTTCATCAGCTCTTCATAGCTTCCATAGGCTTTCGCACCGGGAATGCTCTTAACAAAGCTTTGAGCTTTTTCTAAATTTCTAGACCCAACTGCAGAAATGACGTGATCGCCAAGGAATGCGATGTCAGCTGCAAAGGCACGAGCTATTCCACCAGTACCAATAACTCCCCATTCAAATTTACTCACAGCGCAGCTCCATCATCGTCATGATAACCACGGTGAAACCAACGATTAACTGCGCTCTTTATTGCACGCCACATTGCACGTGGTGATTGTCGTGGGGGATTGGGTGGGATAAACCGATTCGAATCTTGGATGGCATCTAGTTCATCTAAATACGTTGTTGGTGCGGATTCATCCAGCGACAGGCCAGAGACGATGGAATCAAATTCACTGCGAATGAGTTCCTCTTCATTGAACTCATCAGGGCCTGGACGGGGATTGCTCACCCTCAGATAGTGTCATATCTGGCAATAGCCACTAAATTAGAGCCATGCTCAACAACCTGCCGTATGCAACTTTGCGTGCGTTCTTGACACCTTTTTTGATGGCCGGGTTTCGACCCAAGGTAAGAGGTCTTCGCAATGTTCCAGCAAAAGGCCCGGTAATCATCGCTTCCAACCATTTATCTTTTAGCGATTCAATCTTTATGCCTTTAGTAGTCCCACGAAAAGTTACCTTCTTAGCAAAGAGCGAGTACTTCACCTCACCTGGAGCTAAAGGTCTTCTCAAGAAACTTACCTTCATAGCGCTAGGTCAGGTTCCGGTGGATCGCTCAGGCGGACGACGAAGTGAAGCTGCCCTTATTACTGGTCTGAAAGTTTTGGCCGAGGGAGATTGCCTAGGTATTTATCCTGAAGGTACACGCTCACCTGATGGGCGCCTCTACAAAGGTCGCACCGGAATAGCCCGCTTAGCAATTGATTCAGGGGCACCAGTTATACCTGTGGCAATGTCTAATACGGACAAGATTCAACCCACAGGAAAGGTTATTCCTAATCTTCATCGTGTGGGAATGCAATTTGGAAAGCCCATGTATTTTGATGGTGATTCCACAGATTTGCTATATCTGCGCGATGTCACCGATCAAATCATGAACGTTATTCAAGCAATGTCAGGCCAAGAATATGTTGATACGTATTCTCCTAAAAAATCAAAGCCAGAAGATATCAATGTTGCTGGTGAGGAAGACTAAAGAAGATCTAAAGCATTTCTTGTTGTTAAGAATTGGCAGGTGGTGCAGGTTGGCCCAGATTGCGGGATTTCGCCCTCAAGAACTGCGATGAAATCAGCGATAACGCGCATGAAATTATCATGATCACGTTCAACCGGAACATACTTTTGGTAAACACCAAAGCCACTGTTATCAGGATTATCACCAAGGGTGTGAGTTGGTTTCCACACAAGCAAGCCCATGGATGCAACTTCCACAGCTTTTCCAGCAGCTGGATTTTCTAAGGCAAAGGCATATGCCTCTAACTGAGGTGAGTAGAAAGCCCCGCTATCTCGCTCTGAATCTGAAACTTTGCAATCAATTAATCCCACTGTGCCATCATCATTAGTAGATAGAAGGTCGTATTTTCCTAATATGCGCCAGCGTGTGTCCTGACCATTGATTTGAATGGGTTTGCTCTTCACGAATTCGCCCCATTTTGTAACAGTTCCAGGGCGAAGGGAAGAATCAATAGTTGGCATGTCAGCTCTTTGGAAGAACTCTTCTTGAAGTGAAGATAGTGTTCCAACAAGTGGCATGGTCATAGGAGCGGTGACTTTGTACCAGTACTTAACCCATAAACAGCGCTTACATGTCGATAGTCCAAAAGTTAAATCTGAAGGGGAGATGTTTTCGCGCGCAGGCTTGAGAGGTTTTTTCATATGCCTATTGTTGCTCTAGCCACTGACAATTGCTAAGTACAAAACCGACAGACCCAGCAAAATCATTATGGTTCCACCGCCTGCCCGTAGTTTTTCTAGTCGGCTTGAATCAGTGGCCAGCCATGCACGCGCAGTGCATGCAAATAATCCCCAGGTGACATCAGAGAAGAAGGCAAGAATTGAGAAAATAGCGCCAAGCAAAATCAACTGTGAGGTGATCTGCCCTTTCTCACGATCGATGAACTGAGGAAGAACGGCAGCATAGAAAACTATCGCCTTGGGGTTTAGTGCTCCAACCCAAAAACCATCTCGCATAGAACGAAGTGCAGTAGGGGAGCTATCTCCCTGATTTGTCATATCGGCTGCATGAGCTCTGCGTTGCCTGATGGCATCAATACCTAAGTAGATCAAGTAGAGCCCACCGCCCCATTGCACTGCGATGTATGCAAGATCTGATCTCTGCAAGATAGGGCCAAGACCAAGGGCGACAAATACTGATAAAACAAAAGAACCGGAGACATTTCCTGCAACGGTGAAGATTGCAACTGTGCGACCCCAGGCGATGGCCCGAGCGATTACGAATAAAACGCTTGGGCCAGGCGCCAAGATAATTATCATCGCGGCAACGATGTACTCAGCTAGGCGCGAAGGAATGACCACAGGTCAGATAGTAGTTAGGGTCGCTACTTAGCGGGCATGTAGCGCTGCTGTGCCACTTCAGGATCGCCGGCGTGGCCTATTCCACACCTTTATCCCCGGTCAAATATGAGCGTGAGCGTGTTGCAAGTTGCGCCTGTAGACCTCTCCCAATAGATTACGGCTGTATATATCGAATGGATACATAGACCGATAGGTGGATGGGAGTAAGCGATGCGCTCACGCAGTGAATCACTTGAGTTCGCCCTCCTTGGTCTCTTATCCCAGACCCCTCTTCATGGATATGAGCTTCGAAAGCGCATGGGCACAATCTTTGGGCCATTTCGCGCACTCTCATTTTCAGTTCTCTACCCACAGCTGCGCAGAATGTTGGAAGCGGGCTTAATTGAAGAGACTGTGGTGGATTCTCCATCTCGGCGCTCGCGCATCGTTTATGACATTACAGATAAAGGTCAAACTCGCTTTGAGAACCTAACAGAAACGGTTAGTCCTGAAACATGGGAAGACGAAGGCTTTGAAATCCGCTTTGCATTTTTTTCCCCAACATCTTCAAAGAACAGAGTAAGAATTCTTGAGGGACGCCATCGTCGCCTTAAGGAGAAAGCAGAGATTCTGCGCGGTGAACTCGAGAAGTCACCGATTGG
>CANKXJ010000011.1 GCA_947487595.1 Actinomycetota bacterium | reverse complement strand
GTTACCTCGGAAGATGTCAGCAAAGCCCGAAGAGATGACGGCTTTGAAGCCGTAGTTTTGCAAGGCCCACACTGCGTGCTCGCGAGAAGAGCCAGTACCAAAATCGACACCTGCCACAAGAATTGTGCCAGCCTTGTATTCGGCCTTATTGAGAACAAACTGCGGATCACTGCGCCATGCTGAAAACAAACCATCTTCAAAGCCACTGCGTGTAACACGCTTCAAATATACGGCCGGAATAATCTGATCTGTATCAACATTGCTGCGGCGAAGTGGAACTGCGGTGCCTGTGTGGGTGAGGAATTTTTCCATGTTTTTTGCTCCTTACAAATCCGCAGGTGAAGAGAGAGTTCCACGCAGGGCAGTTGCAGCCGCTACTAGTGGACTTACCAAGTGTGTGCGCCCACCCTTACCTTGGCGGCCTTCAAAGTTTCGATTAGATGTTGAGGCAGAGCGCTCTCCCACAGCCAATTGATCTGGGTTCATACCCAAACACATGGAGCATCCAGCATTTCGCCATTCAGCTCCTGCATCAAGAAAGACTTTATCCAGACCTTCTGCTTCAGCCTCTAAACGAACTCTGGCAGAACCTGGAACGACCAACATGCGAAGTGTTGAAGCAATCTTCTTACCCTTCACAACTTCAGCAGCAGCTCGTAGATCTTCAATTCGACCATTAGTGCATGAGCCCAAGAAAACAGTGTCAATGGCTATCTTTTTAAGGGGTGTGCCAGCCTCTAGACCCATATAGACAAGTGCGCGCTCTGCAGCCCCACGTGCCTCTGGATCTTTAATATCTGCTGGGTTTGGAACATGTGAACTCAGTGATGCACCTTGACCTGGGTTAGTTCCCCACGTAACAAATGGCTCTAACTCGTCGGCGTTGAGATTTACCTCAACATCAAATTTCGCATCGCTATCTGTATTGAGCGTGATCACGTACTTTACTGCTGCTTCAAAATCTTCTGGTGCATGTGGCTTACCCTTGATGTAATCAAAAGTAGTTTGATCAGGTGCAATCAGACCTGCGCGAGCACCAGCTTCAATAGACATGTTGCATACTGTCATGCGAGATTCCATAGACAGCGCACGGATAGCTGAACCGCGGTATTCAATGACATAGCCCTGGCCTCCGCCAGTACCAATCTTTGCAATGATTGCCAAGATAATATCTTTTGAGGTAACCCCACTCTTGAGCGTTCCTTCAACATTGATCGCCATGGTCTTTGGACGTGCTAACGGCAAAGTCTGTGTTGCTAAAACATGCTCAACTTCAGAGGTTCCAATGCCAAAAGCAAGCGCACCAAAAGCACCATGGGTTGACGTGTGTGAATCTCCACAAACGATTGTCATACCAGGTTGGGTTAAGCCCAGCTGTGGGCCAACTACGTGCACAATCCCTTGCTCTTTATCTCCCAATGAATGGATGCGCACACCAAACTCTGCACAATTTGCACGCAATGTATCCACCTGCAGCTTTGAAACAGGATCTGCAATTGGCTTATCAATATTTAGGGTTGGCACGTTGTGATCTTCAGTAGCAATGGTGAGCTCAGGGCGGCGTACTGTGCGTCCTGCAAGGCGCAGACCATCAAAGGCCTGTGGGCTAGTTACTTCATGGATGAGATGAAGATCGATATACAAAAGATCTGGTTCACCATCGGCAGCACGAACTACATGTTCGCTCCAAATCTTTTCAGCTAGCGTTTTACCCATCTGCTTTTCCTTACTCCTTCATTTGCCATATCATATAGTGGGATGTTAATATCATCCTATGAACAGAAAGAATAGCGGAGTTGGCGTATTAGATAAAGCCGCAGCGATTTTAAACACGTTAGAAGCTGGCCCACATTCACTAGCAGAGCTCGTTGCTGCCACATCAATAGCCCGTCCAACAGCACACCGCTTAGCTGTAGCCCTGGAGTTTCATCGCTACGTCGCCCGTGACCTCTCTGGTCGCTTTGTATTAGGCCCACGTGCCGGCGAACTTGGCGCTGCTGCAGGAGAGGATCGTTTACTCGCCGCTGCTGCCCCCGCACTTGCTGCCCTTCGTGATGCGACAGGTGAGAGTGCTCAGCTCTATAAGCGCCAAGGTGATCAACGTATCTGTGTGGCTGTTGCAGAGCGTTTATCTGGTCTGCGTGACTCTGTTCCCGTTGGCGCAGCGTTAACTATGCAGGCAGGATCGGCTGCCCAGATTTTGCTGGCTTGGGAAGATAGCGAAAAGATTCACCGCGGTGTTGCTAATGCCAGATTTACGGCTGCGCAACTTGCTGCAGATCGTCGCCGTGGTTGGGCGCAATCTGTTGGAGAGCGCGAAGCTGGAGTTACTTCTGTTTCTGCCCCAGTTCGAGGTCCCAATGGAAAAGTTATTGCAGCAGTGAGTATCAGCGGACCCATTGAGCGTTTAGGTCGACAGCCTGGCCGCGTTCATGCCGCAGCCGTTGTTGCTACAGCTGCTCGCCTGAGTGAATATCTAGCTCGCGAATAACACGACCAATAACACCAAAACCAAATCCTTTGCGCTGTAGCAAGGATTGAATTCTACGAATCTGAACCTCTGGTTCCATCCGCGACATCGTTGAATACTTTTTCATAGCTAGAGAAAAAGCCGTCCGGTACTCAGATTCATCATCAATCTCATCAAGGGCCTCATCAATAGCGCTTTGATCAACTCCCCTGGTGCGTAGCTCTCCTGCGATGATGCGCTTTGATAATTTCTTGGCGTTATGGCGAGATTGAGTCCATGCTTTAGCAAACTCAGCATCATTGATTAAACCGTTTTGCGTTAACTTATAGATTGTTGCGCTAGCAACTTCATCCTCAACGCCACGTTTTTTAAGATGAGCCAAGAGCTCACCCTTACTCTTGGCCCGCACAACCAAAGCATTTTGTGCAATGGCATATGCGATTGAGTAAGGGTCAGCCTCTTGGTCAACTTTTGAAAATTGCAGGCTAATTAGAAATCAACCTCAGCAGTGGCTTCATCGATAGCTGCGATGAGATCTGCATCGACCTCAATCGGCTTAAAGTGAGCGCGAATCTTGCCTTCAATCTCATTAGCTAGATCAGGGTTATCGATAAGGAATGTACGAGCATTTTCCTTGCCTTGTCCCAATTGATCAGCTTCATATGTATACCAAGCGCCAGATTTCTTCACAATTCCAACTTCTGATCCAAGATCGATGAGAGAGCCTTCACGTGAAATACCTGTGCCGTAAATGATGTCAAACTCTGCCTGCTTAAATGGTGGAGCCATCTTGTTCTTAACAACCTTAACGCGAGTACGGTTACCAACAGCGTCCTGGCCATCTTTTAGGGTTTCAATACGGCGGATATCTAAACGAACTGATGCATAGAACTTGAGCGCTTTACCACCTGTTGTTGTTTCAGGTGAACCGAAGAAGACACCAATCTTTTCGCGCAACTGGTTAATAAAGATTGCAGTTGTCTTTGATTGGTGAAGGGCGCCAGTAATTTTACGTAGCGCTTGTGACATAAGACGTGCCTGAAGACCCATATGAGAATCTCCCATTTCGCCTTCAATTTCAGCACGTGGAACAAGTGCTGCAACAGAGTCAACGACAACGAGATCAAGTGCACCAGAACGAATAAGCATGTCCATAATTTCTAACGCTTGTTCACCTGTATCTGGCTGTGAAACAAGAAGAGCATCAATATCAACACCAAGCTTCTTTGCATACTCTGCATCAAAGGCGTGCTCAGCATCGATGAATGCACAGATGCCACCGGCAGCTTGTGCGTTTGCAATTGCATGCAATGTAAGAGTTGTCTTACCTGAAGATTCTGGTCCGTAGATTTCAACAATGCGACCGCGAGGCAATCCACCAATACCAAGTGCGATATCAAGTGCGATTGAACCAGTTGGAATTACTTCAACAATCTGGTTTTGACGATCCGACATCTTCATTACTGAGCCTTTTCCAAATTGACGTTCGATCTGGGCTAGGGCTGTATCGAGGGCTTTTTGGCGCTCGCTTGTAGCTTTTTCTTGTGCAGCATCGTTAGCTTTATTTACTTTTTCAGTAGCCACTTACTTTCCTTTCGATAGAACGTCTCGTGTGACGTTTGGTCCTGGCCCAGAAGGTACGGAGACCTAACGACGGACCGCAGCGCTCGGGGGAAGAGCTGTGGGCGGAGGTTAGAACCGCTCTGGTTGTACTCGGATAGAATATCCGAACATCTGTTCGAAAGGTAGCAGGAGGCACTGACAGATATGAGCGTGTCGCGAGCGCTATGCGGGCCCATACTTACGCCCATGCTCATTCTGCTGCCCCCTAGTGAGAAAAAGGGCCAAGAGCCAGGTCCTGCCATCACCGTCTATACCGGCGTGCTCTACCAAGGCCTGGGCTGGGCAACCCTTACTAAAGCTGCCCAAGTGCGAGCCCAAAAATCAATTGCAATCATCTCGGCTAAATACGGAAGCCTTAGATGCCTTGATCTCATTGAGCCTTACAAAGAAAAAATAGATGCAGCCCTCATGCGCACACCGATTACTAAGGCGCTAGATGCCATTGAAAGTGATTTAGTTATTGACTGCCGTTCATCAACCTATCAAAGCGTTTGGACTCCCCCGGCTGAAAAGTGCGTTGAGATAAAAGTCTTTAGCAAAGTCGATGGTGTGAAGAAAGTGATCACTCATATGTCGAAAAAGACTCGCGGTGAAGTAACACGGATGTTACTGCTCTCCAAAGCCATTCCCACTAACCCCCAAGAGTTAGCAGAGATTATTTCAACAGCCTTTGATTGCGAGCTTTTTGAAGCTACGGCAAATGAGCCTTGGGTCCTAGAGGTTATCGCTCACTAGTTTGGCTAATGATTTTTACCATCAGTTCCGGATAATCCCACATCGGTGCATGGCCACAGTTTTCAATGACTAACCACGTGCTATGAGTAGGTGCTAGCGAGCGCTCTTGAGATACTGGATATGGCAAGGTGTTATCTGTATCGCCAAAGAGGATTGTTACTGGAAGACTCTCTGGAACATGGGCCTCAAAGCGTTTTCCTAACATTCCATCCCAGGCAGGAAAATAACCAGGGCAGTTAAGCATCGCGTGTGCAGCCTCATAGCAAACCTCATAACTGAGTTCGCGCCATCTAGGACTCACTGTTGCAAAGCCAATCCATCGCAGTATCTTTGAGTTAAGTCCGATACGAATAAGTGGCCTAAATAAGCGGGCTACATAATAAGATCTCGCTTCTTTCATCTCACGCTCTGGCGCTGGCTTTAGCCATAGACCAGCAGGTGCAATCCCGGTTAGGGATTTAATGCGTTGCGGTTGATCTGCAGCCATTTCAAGTGCAATCCAGCCACCGAGTGAATTGCCTGCAACATGAAACTCATGTACCCCATATTCACTCTCTATGGTCTGAAAGATTGCTCGGCTAAGTGATCTGGGATCCATTGCCTGAGCTTTGTTATAGGGGCTTTGGCCATGACCTGGCAGATCCACCGTAATCACACGAAAACTCTGTGAGAGTGCAGGGATGATGGGTTTAAATGCGCTTGCAGCTGATCCCAATCCATGAATTAAAACTAAAGGTGGATATGACGGATTTGTTTGCGTCAGGGTTGTAACAAGGCTCATTGTTAGTACTTATATTTTTCTGTCTCTTTAGGATGCGCCTTACATACCGCTTTCCAAATCTCATCTGCCTCAAGCCCAGCGGCTAAGGCCTCATTAACAGTTTTGCTACCTAACTCTGAGATGGCAATATCGGTGGGAAAGTGTGAATGCTCGCCAAATGAAAGCGCTAAACGCTCACGAAGATCAGAGATTCGCACGTGCAATAAGAAACTCTGCTTGGAGTCTGGAATCCTCTGGGGTAAGAGGTTGAATCACTTGGCCGATTAACCAGCGCGTTGCAAGGTCAGCTAAGACCTGTGAACCAAGAATCATTGCAAGTGCGTCATTGAACTGCATCCAGAGTGGATGACTAGCTGCTGCCATGACTTGAGTCAATGGCGCAGGATCGGAAATACGCATCTTGGCAAGAGCGCTATCTGATGAAATCTGGATTGATAAAACTTCTAGGGAATCTGTGGGATTTGGTGCGCTTTGGGCGATGCTTACTAATCTGCGGATCTCTGAATCACAGAGCGCGGCAAGTACTGATTCTTTATCTCGGTAGTGGTTATAGAGAGTTGCTCTGGAAACTTGGGATGTGTCAGCGATTTCAATCATAGACATCTTGGCTAAGCCAACAGTTGAAATTAAGGCCTTAGCGCCTTCAAGGATTGCACTTTGTGTGCGGCGATGTGTTGCAGCTTGTGGTGCGTATTTATTAAGCGGCATCGACGACAGTAAGAGTGACGCTCTCGCGGCTCTTTAACTCAAGTGCTACATCATTGAAAACACCAGAAAGAGAAAGACCTAGTGCAACACAAATTGCGTTTAGAAGTTCAGATGATGCTTCTTTTTGTCCACGTTCTACTTCTGATAAGTAACCCAGTGAGACACGGGCATCACGTGCAACATCGCGCAATGTGCGATTTTGTGATGTGCGGGCAGCGCGAAGTGTGAGACCAACTGCTTGACGAACTAGAACCACGGGCCCACCTCCTTTTTTACGCTCGGTTCCTAAGGATACGCGCAAAGGTGGCAATGGCGCTTGCTGTAGCTGCGTTTCGCACAGATTCTCGCTCACCAGATAAGGATAATTCGATGCTCTGACATACAGGGCCCACAATTGCTACCCACACCGCACCCACAGGGTGACCATCGATTGGGTTAGGACCAGCAACTCCTGTGGTGCCAATTGCCCATGTTGTTCCAAATGACTTCAGCGCACCTTGAGCCATGGCAATCGCAACTTCTTCACTGATCGCAGAGTGTTTGGCAATGAGGGCTGGATCAATTCCCAAATGTGAAATCTTTATCTCATCGCGATAGGCAGTTGTGCCACCGACAAAAACATCAGATGCCCCGGCGATCGTAACGATGGCAGAGCTAACAGCTCCTGCAGTTAAAGATTCAGCCGTACTAATGGTTTCACCACGAGCACGTAAGTCTTCAACTACTTGCGCGGCAAGGCTGATGATTTCGATAGGTAACGACATGCTCTTCTTTCCTAACCCTTAGTGAACGCTGATTTTACATAGTAAGCCCCGGTAACGATAGTCAAAGTCACCGCTATATACATAAACCCATCACGGAACCAGTAGAGCGAGGAGCTCAGGGGCAAGACATAGAAGCCCACTCCAAAGTTTTGCATCGTAGCCTTGATCTTGCCACCCTTGTTGGCGGCAATGACTCCTCGATTGATAGTCATCAAACGAAAAATCGTAATTCCTATCTCTCGAGCCAAGATAACAATGGTGATCCACCATGGCATCCGCCCAAGAATTGATAGGGAAATCATGGCAGTGCCGATCATTACCTTGTCAGCAACTGGATCTAGAAATTTGCCAAACTCAGTAATGGTGTTACGACTACGTGCTAAGTTGCCATCTAGAACATCGCTCAATCCAAGAATGAAAAAGACACACCAGGAAATGTACTGCCACGTTGGATCATCGCCACCATTTTTAAAAAGTGTATAAGCGCCAACTGGCACAAGTAGCAAACGCATGACGGTTATAAAGTTGGGAGTAACAAATCCTGGCAACTTCATAGAGGTTTTGCCACCAAATCAGCACCCATGGAATCAATGACCATAGCATCTACATACTGGCCCGCTTTAAAATCTGTCCCGATAAAAGTAGTGGTTCCATCCACTTCTGGACCTTGGTGGGCTGCGCGACCTTCTTGTAGTTCGGTATCTTCGATCAAAACTCGGATAGTTTCACCTATGCGCGCTTGTGCCCGCAGTGAAACCATCTCATCAGCCAAAGAAGAAAGTGTTTCCACGCGCTGGGCTATAACTTCTTCATCAATCTTGCCATCAATTTTTAGCGCTTCGGTGTTATCTTCATCAGAGTAACCAAAGATTCCCACTGCGTCTAACTTAGCCTCAGTGATGAACCTTGCTAACTCATCAAAATCCTCTTGTGTCTCACCTGGGAAGCCCACAATAAAGTTAGAGCGAATTCCAGCCTCGGGAGATAAAACTCGGATTTGATTGATTAAATGCAGGAACTTTTCATTATCGCCAAAGCGGCGCATTCGGCGCAGCACTGTTGGCGATGAGTGTTGAAAAGATAGATCAAAATAAGGAGCCGTCTTTGGCGTTGCAATCATCGCTTGAATCAAAGTTGGCCGCATCTCTGCAGGCTGCAGGTATGAAAGTCGCACTCGCTCCACTCCTTCGATAGCTGCAATCTCAGGCAGCATCTTCTCCATCAACTGAAGATCACCTAAATCTTTTCCATAGGAGGTTGTATTTTCACTGACTAAGAAGAGCTCTGTTACTCCATTGGCAACTAGCCAACGTGCCTCATCCAAGATCTCATGGGGGCGGCGTGAAATAAATGAACCTCTGAAATATGGAATTGCGCAGAAAGAGCAACGACGATCACAGCCAGATGCAATTTTAAGTGGCGCCCATGGTGCATCACCTAAGCGCTTGCGGGAAAACTCACTGCTCTCGCGCGTCTCAGCGCGATCAGCTGGAGCAATAGGCAAGAGAGCGCGACGATCACGTGGAATATGAGGCGTATGTGAATTACCTGCAACGATTGATTGCAACCGTGCAGAGATATCTTGATAGTCATCAAAGCTTAAGATCGCATCTGTGTCAGGTAGGGCTTCTGCTAACTCATTGCCGTAACGCTCAGCCATGCATCCCACCGCAACCACTGCTCGCGTCTGGCCATGTCCTTTGAGTGAGTTTGCCTCTAATAAGGCATCGATAGAATCTTTTTTAGCTGATTCAATAAATCCACATGTATTTACTAAGGCAACTTCAGCTGATTCAACATCATCAACTAAGGTCCAACCATCGGCTGCTAAACGACCAGCCAACTCCTCTGAATCAACTTCATTTCGAGAGCACCCTAAAGTGACAACTGCTACGGTGCGCTTCATTTGGCAAATCTTAGCGTGTTATGAATCGACTCCATACGACACGCTAACTACCTCACCATCGACGCCAAGGACTTCAACTTTCTTGCCATTTACTTTCAGATCTACACCCCCAGCATTTCCAACTTTAAGATTGAGTTGTGAATCTGAGGAAAATGACTTAACTGCCCCACGTGATACTTGACCACTAAAGAGAATTTTGCCCGCAGCATCAGAGACAAAGAGCCATGACTTAGCACGGGCAGCCTCAATGATTACTTCAACACCGCTTCCAGTTGAGAAAGTACTTTGAGCAGAAGGTTCTGCCGATGGTGATTCAGCAGCTGTTGGTGATGCACTTGCAGTAGGCGCTGCACCGACCACATCATTCGTATTGATATTTGAAATTACTACTTGGGCAATACCAACTACAAAAAGTGAAGCTACAGAGATTATCACAAGGACTTTCCAAGAAACTTTGCGCGCTTCGTCTGGTAAACGCATAACGCTATTTTCAATCAGCAAATCTTTCATTGACCGGGTTTCACCGCCTTGTTCTTCTTCATAGAGGCGGATGAACTCTTTTTGATCAGCTTTCAATATTGAGGCGATGTTGCGCACGTGGCCACGAGCATAGGTTTCGCCGCCGCAGTGGGAAAAATTATTTTTTTCTATTTCACTCAAAACGCTGAGTCGAATATTGGTTTTGGCAGCCAAATCTTCAAGTGGAAAGGCCCGCGTCTTTACGCGCCTTAGCAATCAAAGATCCAAGTGACATCGTGACTGGTCCTTAAGGGAAATTACTTTTAATATGAGAGGCCTAGTCTAGAACTAGGGCAGACCCCGTGGCTATAGAGCGGTGTGAGAACAGGGGGTGAAATCTGTGTTAACCCCCAGGAAAGGTTGTGTTAGTAATCCCGCAACGTTGCAATTACCGAGTCAAGTTCATCTGGCTTAACCAAAACTGCTCTGGCCTTGGATCCTTCAGATGGTCCAACAATTCCCCGAGACTCCATCAGATCCATCAGACGTCCAGCTTTAGCAAAACCAATGCGAAGTTTTCTTTGCAACATTGATGTTGAACCAAACTGGGTTCCAACAACTAATTCAACTGCTTGTAACAAAATATCTAAATCATCACCGATCTCTTTATCAACCATCTTGGGATGTGATTGAACGGCAGTAACATCATCGCGATAACGTGGTTTCAACTGCTTTTTCACATGTGTTGTAACCGCTTCAATTTCACGCTCTGAAACATATGCACCTTGAATACGAACTGCTCGGCTAGCTCCCATAGGAATAAAGAGAGCATCACCTTGTCCAACAAGTTTTTCAGCACCTGGGCTATCTAAAATAACTCGGCTATCTGCCAAAGAACTCGTGGCAAATGAGAGCCTGGAAGGAACGTTTGCCTTAATTAGGCCAGTAACAACATCCACCGAGGGGCGCTGGGTGGCAAGGACTAAGTGAATGCCAGCTGATCTAGCTAGCTGTGTAATGCGCACAACTGATTCTTCCACTTCCTTGGCTGCCACAATCATCAAATCTGCAAGCTCATCAATGATGACAAGTAGGTATGGATAAGGCTCAACTGTGCGATCACTCCCAGGAGGCACGATTACCTTGCCGGCACGAACGGCCTTATTAAAATCATCTATGTGTCTAAAACCAAAAGTTGAAAGATCTTCATAGCGCAAATCCATCTCGCGCACTACCCAAGTCAGCGCATCAGCAGCCTTTTTTGGATTAGTAATAATGGGTGTAATTAAATGTGGAATGCCCTCATAGGCAGTGAGTTCAACGCGCTTGGGATCGATGAGAACTAAGCGAACTTCATCCGGTGTGGCACGCACTAAAATCGAAGTAATCATGGCGTTAATCATTGAAGATTTACCAGCACCGGTCGCGCCCGCAACTAATAAATGAGGCATTTTTGCAAGGTTTGCACAGACAAAGTTGCCTTCAACATCTTTTCCAAGTGCAACCAACATGGGGTGGTGATCTTGACCGGCAACAGATGAGCGCAAAACATCGCCTAGTGCAACGATTTCACGATCTGCATTTGGGATTTCAATTCCCACCGCTGATTTACCTGGAATTGGCGAAAGAATTCGCACATCACCACTGGCAACGGCATAAGAAATATTCTTAGAAAGGGCGGTAATGCGCTCGACTTTCACGGCATTTCCTAGCTCAACTTCATAGCGCGTAACCGTTGGCCCGCGCATAAAGCCAGTTACTAGCGCATCGATTTCAAACTGTGCAAAGACTTCTGTCAGTGCTGCAACTACTAATTCATTAGCTTTGCTCTTAGCTTTGGCGGCAGGTCCAGTGCGCAGCAAATCGGCGGGCGGTAGTTCATATGTTGAATCAGGGGTGAGTAAGAGTTGTTCAGGTCGCCTCGTAACTGTTTGTGCAGTTACTACCGGAGATATCGGAATCGGAACAGTGAACTCTTCATCAAAGCTCTCTTCATCTAGCTCCTCATCTTCTTCCACTGGTTCATTCCAGCCAGCAACAATCGGTGTTTCAAAAGGTGGAGTATCTGTGATTTCGAAACCTTCAACCTTGATGGGTCTTTCAGGTCGCTTGGACCATAACCAACTAATGCTGGATGTGAAACGATCTAGAAGTTGTGAAACCGGTGTTGCAGTTACAACAAGTAAACCAAAAATGAAAATGATGATTAATACTGGATAGGTCAGCACTGAAGTCATCAATGAAACCAACGGCGTGGTTACTGCATAACCAATCCAGCCGCCTCCTTCACGCATTGCCGTGGCACCTGTGCCAACAGAACCGTTGAGCAAATGCGAAATACCAGTTGACGAAAGAAGTAGCGCCAAAGTACCAACTACTACGCGCCCTAAAGTAGCTTTGTCCTCAGGGCTTCTGAATAGTTTAAAAGCAAAATAAATCAAAACAATGGGTGTGGCAAAACCGATGCGACCAAAGCCACCATAAACAAATGCATAGACCGCACGACCCACAATATTGTCGGCATGAAACCATGTTCCGGCCGTTGCAACCAGTGCGAGAATAAGAATGAGAAAGGCCATTCCATCGCGTTGATGTGCTGGATCTAAATCACGAGCACCACGTGCAATGAAGCGAACTGAGTTACCAAGAATTTTTGCGATGAATCGCCAGATTCCAGCTAAGCCTCTTCCGAGCGCACCACCTACTGCGCCGCTTTTAGATTTAGATTTTTTCTTAGCCACACTCCTCATCGTAAAGGATGAGTAATTTCTTAGCGCCTAGGCGCGCCGTTCTTAAACTTCAATAACAACAGGGACAATCATCGGCTTTCGGCGATGTTCTCCCCCAACCCATCCACCAACGGTCTTTCGGACAATCTGCGAAAGCTGATGTGTTCCATTAATTCCTTCGGCAACAGCTGCAGCCAATGCCTTCTCAATCTTTAATTTCACATCATCAAAGAGCGCCATATCTTCATTGAAACCACGTGCATGGATATCAGGTCCGGCAACGATCTTTCCACTCTGTGAATCAATCACCACAATGACTGAAATGAATCCCTCTTCACCAAGAATGCGACGATCCTTCAGTGATGTCTCTGTGATGTCTCCAATACTTTGTCCATCAACATAAACAAATCCACATGGCACAGCGCCAACAACTTGTGCTTCATGATCAATTAAATCGACAACAACGCCATTTTCAATAATCAATGCATTTGATCGTGGTACTCCGGCTTGAATAGCAAGCTCTGCGTTTGCTTTCATGTGGCGCCATTCACCATGGATAGGCATGACATAGCGCGGCTTAACAATGTTGTAGCAATAAAGAAGCTCGCCTGCAGCTGCATGTCCTGAAACATGGACCATTGCATTAGCTTTGTGAACAACTTTGGCACCAAAACGAGTGAGCTCGTTAATGACTCTAAAGACGGAATTTTCATTTCCAGGAATCAATGAGGAAGCCAATATAATTGTGTCGCCTTCGCCCACACGGATCTGATGGTCACCATTTGCCATTCGAGATAGCGCGGCCATCGGTTCACCTTGAGAGCCTGTGCAAATCAAAACAACATTGTCATCGAAGGAGTCAAGATCCTTTGCATCCATAAGGATTCCAGGTGGAACTGTTAGGTAACCCATATCTTGCGCAATCTTCATATTGCGAACCATGGAGCGTCCAATAAAGATTACTTTTCTATTGTGTATTAACGCTGTGTCTATCACCTGCTGAACGCGGTGCACATGGGATGAAAATGAAGCAACAATTACCCGGCGCTTAGTTGAACCGATAACGCGATTGAGTGCGGGCATAATTTCGCGCTCAGATGGCGTAAAGCCTGGAATGTCAGCGTTCGTTGAATCAACCATAAATAGATCAACGCCTTCTTCACCCAAACGAGCAAAAGTGCGCAGATCTGTAATGCGACCATCGAGTGGAAGTTGATCCATCTTAAAATCACCCGTTGCCAGAACTCGGCCAGCATCAGTGTTGATAACAACTGCTAATGCATCTGGAATCGAGTGGTTTACGGCAACAAATTCAAGTTCAAACGGTCCAACATCTTCATGTCCACCTTCACGAACTTCGCGTGTGAGTGGAGAAATTCTGTGCTCCTTTAGCTTTGCTGTGACAAGGGCCAGCGTCAGTGCTGACCCGTAAATGGCAATGTCTCCACGTTCGCGAAGTAGATAAGGAAGCGCACCAATATGGTCTTCATGGCCGTGGGTTAAAAAGACTCCAACAACATCATCTAAACGATCACGGATATATGAGAAATCGGGAAGAATTAAATCGATTCCTGGCTGTGTATCTTCAGGAAATAAAACACCACAGTCAACAATGAGTAGCTTTCCTTTAGTTTCGAATACGGTCATATTTCGACCGATTTCACCTAAGCCGCCTAGAGCGACAATGCGCAATCCCCCCTTTACTAAAGGTGAGGGTAATCCGAGATCTGGGTGAGGATGATTCATTATTTAATTGCTACGCCACCTGCGCGTAGGTCGTCACGCAACTGCGCAACTTGCGCATCTGTTGCATCGACTAAAGGAAGACGGGTATATCCACCAGGCAGACCCATTAGTGTCAGTGCAGCTTTAGTCATGATGGCACCTTGTGTGCGGAACGTTCCAGTAAATACTGGGAGTAATTGCTGATGAATTTCTAGTGCACGAGCAGGATTGCCTGCAAACCAAGCGTTAAGCATCTCTTTTAGCTCAGATCCGACTGTATGACCACACACTGAAACAAAACCCACTGCTCCCACAGATAGAAGTGGCAAGTTAAGGATGTCATCACCTGAATACACAGGGATTCCACAGCGCTTGATTACCCAAGACGTTGCTGCAACGTTTCCTTTAGCATCTTTAAGGGCAACAATTGAAGGGTGTTCAAAGAGTTCAACGATTGTGTCAGATTCAATCTCTACTCCTGTGCGACCAGGAATGTCATAGAGCATCATTGGTAAACCAGTTGCATTAGCCATTGCCAAGAAGTGAGCCTTGATACCAGCCTGTGGTGGCTTGTTGTAATAAGGAGTAACTACCAAAATTCCATCAGCACCAGCTGCTTCGCTGCGCTTGGCTTGATTGATTGAATAATCAGTTTCATTATCGCCAGCACCTGAAACAACTTTGATATTGGAGCCAACTACACGCTTAACAACTTTAATAATCTCCTCTTTTTCAGAGGATTTAGTCGTAGGAGCTTCACCAGTTGTGCCATTAACGACAATGCCATCATGACCGGTTTTAACAAGATGTTCAGCGATCTTCTCAATGCCATCCCAATCAATGGAGCCATCTTTTTTAAATGGCGTGACCATTGCGGTCAACATGCGGCCAAATGGCGCTGGCGTGCTCATGCCGGTAACTCTACCCGTTTTATGGGGCGATGCGACCAGACTTTTCAAAGGCTGCGTATGTGAGCGGCATCAATTTCGCGAATTCGGCTTCCATTTTCTCGGCCACCATCTCAATTTCACGTTGTGGGTAGCTTGGAAAGTGTGAGCCTTCACGGGATGTGCGAAGGGATAAAAAGTTCATAAGTGCACGGGCATTCATAGAAACATACATGGATGAATATGTTGCCACAGGTAAAACAGCACGCGCAACTTCGCGAGCAACACCAGCATCCAACATCTTTTGGTAACTATCGTATGCAATTATGTAAGCAGCCTTCATTGAGCTCACAGTAATTTCAAACTGCTGCGTTGTGCCATCCTCAAATGTGTAGGCACCAGTTTTTCCAACTTGAATGAGTTTGCGCTCCTTAGATGGAATATAGAAAACAGGTTTTAATTCGCGGTAGCGACCACTTTCTTCATTGTATGAAGCGATGCGATGTCGCATGAATTCACGGAAAACAAAAATTGGTGCGCAGATAAAGAAAGTCATTGAGGTATGTTCAAAAGGTGATCCATGGCGCTCACGTGCGAGGTAGTTAATTAATCCGGCAGAGCGAGCTGGGTCTTCACCAATCTCTTCCATTGACTGTTCACCAGCAGTTGAAACACGTGCTGCCCAGATTACGTCGGCATCACTTGCACTGGATTTTACTAATTCAACGGTTACATCGTCTCTAAATATGATTTCCTCAGGCATGGCCACACCCTATAAGGGGCCGGGTTTGAGTCTTTGGATATCTACGGCAGAATGTCTGCGTGTCCAGAATTGAATCCACCACATTTCGTGATTCGCTGAGCGTTTCCATCACAGTTGGGGCCTATGGAACTGCTTTCGGAGCTGCTGCGGTAGCAAATGGCTTTTCAGTTCTACAAACGTGCTTGTTATCACTTCTAACATTTTCCGGTGCATCACAGTTCGCAGTTATCGGAGTTCTCGGTGCTGGGGGTAGTGCATTAAGTGGAATTGCAACTGCATCTCTGCTTGGAATTCGAAATGGTGTGTATGGCGTGATAATGGCGCCAAGGTTAAAAGTAAAAGGATTTAAAAGAGTCGTTGCTGCTCAAATCACAATTGATGAATCAACTGCCGTTGCATTAGGTCAGGAAGTTCGCGGAG
Source organism: Actinomycetota bacterium (assembly GCA_947487595.1). Classification (GTDB taxonomy): domain Bacteria; phylum Actinomycetota; class Actinomycetes; order Nanopelagicales; family Nanopelagicaceae; genus Planktophila. Next base: position 3,148 of record CANKXJ010000011.1, on the reverse strand, counting down.
AAAAAGCTATGCGCCAAGGTTTTTGGCTCACCGGTTTTGGTGTATTCCTATTCTGGAACTTATTCACATTAGCTGGGGCCCTTGGCGCGCAAGCCATGGGAGATATTCGCGCATGGGGTCTAGATTCGGCAGTTCCAGCCGCGTTCTTAGGTCTTGTATGGCCACGCCTAAAAACTAATCGTGATCGAGTGCTAGCCGTTGGCTGCATGATCTTTGCTCTAGCCATGACACCGATTTTGCCGGCGGGGCTGCCAATCATTGCAACTGCATTTATTGCCATAGCGGTTGGATTGCGCAAATGAACTCATTTTGGATAGCAACGATAGGCACGAGCGTTATTGCTTTTACCCTTAAATACGCTGGTCACAATGTGCCAGAGAGAATTTTTGCCCACCCTAAAGTGCAATCAATAAACGCTTTAATTCCTATTGCACTACTGAGTGCTCTGGTTGCCGTGCAGACCTTTACCGAAAAAACACAGCTTATGATTGATCATCGCTTGGCAGGCGTATCGGCAGCGGTAATAGCTCTTATTCTCAAAGCACCATTTCCAGTTGTAGTGCTAAGCGCAGCCTTCACATCGGCTGCAATCTATAACTGGTTTTAGATAATTTTGAGAGCTTGAAGCTTTGCCTTCAAGTCATTATCTGAAGGCTCAGTTAAGTGAGTGCCATCAGAGAAAGTAATGACTGGGATTGAGCGCATCCCACCATTAATTTTGAGAACTACCGCTTCTGCCGCAGAATCTGACTCAATATCAATAAGTGTGTATTCCACATTTAACTCTTCAAATAGACGCTTTGAACGGCGGCAATCTCCGCACCAGTCAGCGCTATACATTGTGATTTGATTTTTTGACATGTGAATCTCCCTCTACATGAACTTATCTAGGCCATGTGTCAGGCCTGGATGTGAAACTACATTTCTAATACCAAGGATTACTCCTGGCATAAATCCTGCTCGATCAAGTGAATCGTGACGAATCGTTAAGGTCTCCCCTAGTCCACCAAGGATTACTTCTTGGTGTGCAACTAATCCTCGTGCGCGCACTGAGTGCACTGGAATATCTCCCACTTTTGAACCGCGAGCACCATCAAGTGCAGTCGTCGTAGCATCAGGTTGAGCACCAAGACCTGCCTCTTTGCGTGCCTTGCTCATGAGCTCTGCGGTGCGAGATGCCGTGCCACTTGGCGCATCTACTTTAAGAGGATGATGAAGTTCAATAATTTCAGCCGATTCAAAATAACGTGCTGCTTTTTCAGCAAACTCCATCATCAGAACTGCGCCAATTGCAAAGTTAGGTGCAATCAAAACACCCACAGAGGGATTAGAAGCTAGCCAACCTTTAACTTTTGCAAGCTTGGCATTATCAAAGCCGGTTGTGCCCACAACAACATTTATTCCATTATTAATCAAAAATTCAAGGTTTGCCATGACGCTATCTGGTGTAGTGAAATCAACAACTACTTTTGCGCCAGAATCCTTTAACTGTTCAAGTGAATCACCCAGATCTAGCGCTGCGACAAGGCTCAAGCCCTCAGTGGATTCAACGGCCTTGACGACCTCTGAACCCATGCGACCTTTTGCGCCTAGGACTGCAACGTTAATCATTTCAACACCTTTTCAAATTTCGACGTGTTCTTAAATGGACCCACAAGTGCAAGCGTAGGCGTTTTAGTCAAAAAGGCGCTAGCAATTTCCTGTATGTCCTGCTCATTTACGCGTGAGATTGATTTCAAAATATCGTCAAAGCCCGTAACTTGGCCATAAACAATCTCATTCTTACCAATTCTAAACATGCGCGAGCCTGAGTCCTCTTGGCTCAAAACCAGAGAACCACGAACGGCGCCCTTAGCCCGCTCAATCTCTTCATGTGTCATTCCATTATCAACAACATCAGCTAGGACTTCGCGGATAATCTCCACAACTTCAATAGCTTTTGCTGGATTACAACCTGCATAGAAACCGATTTGGCCACTTCCTGCATATTGCTGGGCAAAGGCATAGACCGAGTATGCAAGACCACGCTTTTCACGGATCTCTTGGAATAAGCGTGATGACATTCCACCACCGAGAGCTGATGCTAAAACACCCATTGCAAAGCGACGATCATCGTGGCGAGCAACACCTTCCATGCCATAAAACATGTGTGCTTGCTCAGTCTTGCGCGAAATTAAACCAACGCTCTGTTGCTTAACTTTCTTATCTTGTGCATTTGAGCGAAGAACTGGCGCACCCATGACATCTAGAAAACCATCAACTGAAAGGGCTGCTTCAACCATAGCAACAACTTTTTTGTGCTTAATGTTTCCAGCAACTGCAACTACCAAATCCTGTGGCAGGTAGCGCTTCTTGTAATAGTTATTGACTGTACTGCGAGACATGCCCTTAATAGAGGCAACGGTTCCCAAAATCGGACGCCCTAGTGGAGTGTCACCGTAGTAAGTCTCGGCATAGAGATCATGCACTAAATCACTTGGATCATCATCGCGCATTGCAATCTCTTCAAGGACAACCTTGCGCTCTGCATCAACATCGAGGGCTGAGACAACCGAGGATGTAATGAGATCTGAAATCACATCGATTGCCATAGGCAAATCTGTATCAATCACACGTGCATAGAAGCAGGTGTATTCCTTTGACGTGAAGGCATTCATCTCGCCACCGACTGATTCAATCGATGATGAGATTTCAAGTGCAGTGCGTCGCTCAGTACCTTTGAAGAGTAAATGCTCTAGAAAGTGAGAAGCCCCAGCAGTTGCCGGGGATTCATCACGAGATCCAATATTTACCCAGATACCAATTGCGGCACTGCGCACCGAAGAAACTTCTTCAGTAACGATGCGCAGACCGCTAGGTAAAACTGAACGACGTACGCTCATTTATTCTGCAGAACCAGTTGTTCCATCTTCAAGAACTGGAACCAAAGACAACTTGCCCTTTGGATCAATCTCGCCGATTTCAACTTGAACCTTGTCTCCAACCTTCATGACTTCTTCCAAGTTTTCAATGCGCTTTCCGCCATGCATCTTGCGAATCTGAGATACGTGGAGCAAGCCATCTTTACCTGGCATCAATGAGATGAAAGCACCAAATGCTGCAAGCTTTACAACGGTACCGAGGTAGCGCTCTCCAACTTCTGGCATCT
>CANKXJ010000010.1 GCA_947487595.1 Actinomycetota bacterium | reverse complement strand
ATTGCTTAACATTTACGCGTAATAAGGGGATTTCAATGAATAAGGCCCAATTCATTGCGGCGTTGGCACCACATTTCAACGACAGCAAGAAGGAAGCAGCACACGCTGTAGATATCGTTTTTGACACTATCGTTCGCAACCTGCACAAAGGCGAAGATGTAATGATCAACGATTTTGGTAAGTTCAAGAAGGTTGATCGCAAGGCACGTATGGGACGTAACCCATTTACTGGCGAAACTATCAAGATTAAGGCTTCAAAGAAGGCTCGCTTCTTGCCTGCAAAGGGTTTGAAGGATGTCATCTCAGGTGAGCGCAAGCTAGGACCTGCTCCAAAGCCAGAACCAAAGCCAGTTGCAAAGGCAAAGCCTGCTGCTAAGAAGGCAGCTAAGAAGAAGCCAGCAGCTAAGAAGAAGCCAGCAGCTAAGAAGAAGGTTGCTAAGAAGGCTCCTGCAAAGCGCAAGCCAGCAAAGAAGGCTGCTAAGAAGAAGTAATTCGCTTAGTTATTAGTTAACGGGGTCGGCTCACGCTGGCCCCGTTTTCTTATGCCATTGGTTAGTATTGTCCACATGGCGGATTACAAGGTTTCATATGCACCGCCACGAGGAAAGCCACACGGAACAAATTTTGCATTCAAGATCGGAACCAAGGTAGTTATCCCACTTCTCAATCTGGTGGGGAAAAAGCTTTGGCGTGGTGGAGAAAACATCCCCAAGAACGGCAAAACTATCGTTGCCAGCAATCACCTTTCATACCTAGATGTTTTATTTCTGTCACATTTTTTATATCGAAATGGTCGCGCTCCTCGCTACATCGGTAAAGAAGGAGTTTTTAAGGTCCCTGTCATTGGGAAAATAGTTCTTGCAGCAGGCATGGTTCCAGTTGCCCGTGAAAGCAAAGATGCCTCTAAAGCCTTAGATCATGCGCTTCGCTTATTAGAGCTAGGGCACTGTGTTGGGGTGTATCCAGAGGGCACGCTTACGCGCGATCCCAATGGTTGGCCAATGGTTGCTAAAACAGGGCTTGCACGATTAGCAATAACTACTCGCACACCCATCATTCCAATTGCCCAGTGGGGTTCACAGATTGTTATGCCCACGTATGAAAAGAAAGTAAAGCTCTTCCCTCGCACGCCAATCAAAATTTTGGTTGGTGCGCCATTGGACTTATCGCCCTGGTATGGCAAAGAAAGTGATCCCGAGGCTTTAATTGAGGCCACCGCATTTGTGATGAGAGCTATTACCGATTTGCTGGAAGAACTACGCGGTGAAAAACGCCCCGTTGAAATCTTTGATCCACATCATTCGGCTCTGCCTCGAACCGGAAACTTTAAAAAGAAGCGATGAGCAAAGTAACTGTTCTGGGTGCTGGTGCTTGGGGCAGCACAATGGCCCAAGTGCTATCTGATGCTGGCAATCACGTCCTTATCTGGGGGCGCAATCAGGAAATAGTGGATGAAATCAATACCAGTCACACTAACCGTAAGTATTTAGATGAGAATGTTTTGCCCATGGGGCTAAGTGCAACAACGGATTTAAGGCAAGCATTTGAATATTCAAATATCTATGTGTTGGCAGTTCCTGCTCAGACATTGCGCGAAAACCTTAAGAGCTGGAAAGCTCTGGTTGACCCAGCAGCAACCTATATCAGCACGCTCAAAGGCATTGAAGTCAGCTCACTTTCTCGCATGACAGAGATTATTCATGAGGAAATGAATACAGAGAACTTTGCACTCATTACTGGGCCAAATCTTTCAACTGAACTCATTTTGCGCCAGCCGGCAGGAGCTGTTGCTGCAGCTCCAACAAAGCTACTGGCTGAAAAGACGCTCAAATTATTTGCAACTCCCTATTACCGCGTTTACACATCCACAGATGTGTTGGGTTGCGAGCTTGCTGGTTCTATTAAATCTGTCATTGCGCTAGCCGTTGGAATTTCAATTGGTATGGGCTTTGGCGAAAATACTCAGGCAATGCTCATTACTAGAGGATTAAATGAAGTCGCACGGCTGTGTGCTGCCCATGGCGCAGATCCACTCAGTGCTGCGGGTTTAGCGGGGATGGGCGATCTTGTGGCCAGTTGTGGCTCACCGCTATCTCGCAATCGCACCTTTGGTGAAGTGTTGGGACGCTCAGGATCTATGGCTGTTGCGCGTGAACAAGTGGCAAAGACTGTAGAAGGCGTAGCCTCCTCCAATGCAGTTCTTGAGATTGCCCACCGAGTAGGAGTCGAAGTGCCAGTCATTGAAGCCGTTGCCGATGTTGTTGCGGGCACGATTTCACCATCTGATGCCCTGGATCGCCTCATGGAAATTACAACAAGAGCAGAAAACTTTATTCGATGAGTAAGTTAAATGTTGCCGTTATTTGCGGTGGAATTAGCAGTGAACATGAAATCTCATGCGTTTCTGCTGGGGGAGTTCTTAAAGGTTTAGATTCGAGCAAATACAAGGCCATTCTTATTGGAATTACCAAGGTTGGAAACTGGGTTTTATTACCTAATGACTATCCACTTGAAATTGTTGGCGGAAAACTTCCTACAGTAGATGAAGGCGCACCTGCGGTTGTGGCCGATGTTCATGGTTTTTGCGTTGGAGGTAAAGATCTCAAGATCGATGTTGTTTTTCCGGTATTGCATGGCCCATATGGTGAAGATGGAACTATTCAAGGTCTACTTGAAATCGCAAACCTTGCCTATGTTGGCAGCGGAGTTTTAGCTTCAGCTGTTGCAATGGATAAATCTTTTGCCAAGCCAATTTTTGCAGCAGCTGGTATGAATGTGGCCGATGGGATTGTTGTAACGAGCAAAGACAAGCAAGTAGCAATTGATGATTTGGCATTCCCAGTCTTTGTTAAGCCAGCTAGAGGTGGCTCAAGTCGCGGCACACACAAAGTGAAATCAATAGATGCGCTCAATGCTGCCCTCAAGGATGCCTTTTTATATGACCATAAAGTGATGATTGAACAAGCTGTGGTGGGCCGCGAAATAGAGTGCGCCGTGCTTGAATCCAATGGGGTAGCAAAGGCATCTGTAGTGGGTGAAATTGTTATTGATAGTAAGTTCGAGTTTTATAATTTTGAAGCAAAGTATTTAGATAGTGCAACGACTGTGAAGATTCCTGCTGATATTCCAGCAGATGCAGCTGAGGAAATCCGTGAAAAAGCAGTGCAGGCATTTAAAGCGTTAGGATGCAGTGGATTAGCCAGGTGTGATTTCTTCTATACCGATAAGGGTGAAATCGTTATTAATGAAATAAACACGATGCCGGGTTTTACAGGAACTTCAATGTATCCAAAGCTATGGGCGGCCACTGGGGTTGATTACACAAGTGTCATTACCGCTTTAATTGAGACGGCATTACTGCGCACAAATGGAGTTTTAGGAAACTAGTTTAATTATCTTTGCTGTGGGGTTTTGGCCTGGATCTGAATCTAAAACTAAGAATGCAGCTCTCTTACCCACCTCAAGTGCGCCAAACTCATCTTCACGAAAGAGTTGGTAGGCGGCGTTTTTTGTATAGAAAGTCAGAGATTCATCCATGGTCAGTGCCTCTTCAATTACCCAAGGTTGGGTGATGCCAGCTGCTTGGTTAGCGCGGGTCACTGGAACAGAAATTGCATCCATTGGAACATGACTTGTTACCGGCCAATCACTTCCAAAGGCAATCATGGCACCAGCCTTTAGCATTGAGCGAAGACGATATTGCTGATTGTTTCGCTCATGCCCAATACGAGGTGCTATCAGTTCTTTATTCATTGGATCCATGTAACACCACAGCGGCTGAATGTTTGCGATAACACCTAACTGAGCAAATCGGGATAAATCTTCATCGCGTACTAACTGGGCATGCACAATTACTGGGCGGCGATCCCATATTGGATTAATCTTTTGCATCGCTGCGATTGCATCTAAAGCCTGCTTAACGGCAGCATCACCAATTGCATGTAAGTGGACTTGGTATTGCAAAGCATCATATGCAACCAGTGCATTGAGTAGTTCTGCATCGCTCCAGATGGCAATTCCGCATGAGGATGAATCATCTAGGTAGGGCTGCGTTAAATGGGCAGTGCCGGCCGAAAGTGCGCCATCGAGTAGAAACTTGATGCTGTTGGCTTGTAGTTGTGAAGGGTTATCCAGTTCTAGACACTGCTGGCGAATCTCATTGAAATCATCAATATCGCCAGACCATGTTGTCGGGGTTGCAAGAAGTGAGAGATTAAAAGCGATTGTTAGCTGATTAGTTTTAGCAGCAGCGATATAGGTGCGTGCCATACCTTTTTCACACCAAGAATCAATGGCTGCGATAACGCCGACTTTTCTATATTCAGCGCAGGCATATGTGATTGCGGCAATATCACTTTCAATGGTGTTGGCAGGTGCGTGATCTAGAACTAGGGCCATGGCAGATGGCTCGCGCAACGTTCCTTTTGCACTGCCATCACTATTTCGAGCAATCGTGCCGCCTTGTGGATCTTTTGTTGCACTAGTAATTCCCGCTAATTCAATGGCTTTGGAGTTAACCCAAATTGTGTGGTGATCAACTGCGTGTAATACAACGGGGCGATCATTAACAACTTCATCGAGCCATTTGGCATCAAAGTCACCGCCTTCAATAATGGCAGCTTCATATGCACCGCCAATAATCCAGGGAGTCGAAGGATTTGCACCAGCGAAGGCTTTTACTTGGGTTTTGATTTCCTCAATGGTGTTGAGGCCATTAATTTTTGGTCCAGCGGCTTCTCGACCGGCAAATATCGGATGGGCATGTCCATCTAGAAAAGCGGGGATAACAAAGGCGCTATTGAGATCAATTGTTGTTTCTGCTGTGAACTCATGTGTCTTTTCACCGGTTGCAAGGATTATCGAATCTTTGACGAGTAAGTCATGAAAGATTGCTTGGCCAGGTGACCAAAAGCGCGCGTTTGTATAAAGCGTGCTCATGTGTGAATGTTTTTATTAGTAAGTAACTGGGCAGGTCAATGTGCGAGTAATACCTGCAACACCTTGAACCTTAGACAAAATCACGCGACCGAAATCTTCCATGCTTGGTGCTTCTGCACGCATGATGACATCGTAAGGACCAGTGATACCCTCAGCCAGACTTACACCAGCGATAGCTGAAACAGCCTTTGCTACGGATGACGCTTTGCCGACCTCGGTTTGAATCAAAATATAGGCCTGTACTGACATAAGAGTTTCCTTTCGTTGGTGGGTAAAGGCTACTTCAGAGATATAGCAACTGGCTAGTCGATTACTCTTATCACTATGACCTTAAATGAAGCCCAGGTAATCGGCGCACTTGCCGAGATCTTTGGCACCAACCACCGAGGCGTTCAGGTTGGAATTGGCGATGACGCTGCAGTTGTAGCTACGGGCAAACACACGGTGATTACAACCGATATGGCAGTTGAAGGGACTCACTTTAATTGCCAGTGGTCGGGTGCTTTTGAGATCGGTCGAAAGATTACGGCTGCAAACCTTGCAGATATCTATGCAATGGGTGCCACACCTACCTATCTAGTAGTAGCGGTTACTTTGACTGGCGATGAGTCCATGGAGTGGATTTCTGAACTAGCACAAGGAATTAAACATGAGGCTAGTTCTTGTGGGGCAGTTGTGGTGGGCGGAGATTTAGCGCGCGGTCCAGTAAAAGTAATTTCAATGAGCGCACTTGGTGAAGTAGAAAAGGCAGTTACGCGATCTGGTGCACAAGTAGGAGATTCAATCTATGTATCATCACTTCCGGGTTGGTCTGCAGCTGGTCTGGTATCTATTGAAAAAACAGAGCTCAGTGATTTAGAAAGCTATGCAGTAGAAGAGTTTTGTGCACCGACACTTGATTATTCAATGGCAGTTGCCTTTGCAAATAAAGGCGCTCACGCGATGTGTGATGTTAGTGATGCCTTAGTTATCCAAGCAGAGCAGCTAGCTGCTGCATCTGGCGTGCAGTTAGTTTTTGAAGCCAAGGCCTTTAAGGCAAGTGAAGAGTTTGCACAATTATCAGAGCTAGCAGATGCATCAGGTGTAGATGTCTGGCAGTGGATATTTGCTGGGGGAGAAGATCATGTTTTCCTGGCCGTAGGTAAAGATCTGCCTGGGCTGTGTGTCGGAGTGGTTAAAGCTGGCAGTGGAGTAATTGGCTTAGAAATGAAAAAAGCGCCAGATACCTGGCGCCATTTCAGTTAGGCAAAATTAGTTAGCGTGTAACTTTTCCAGCCTTGAGGCATGAAGTACAGACGTTTTGACGCTTTGTGTTTCCGTTAACCAAGGTACGGATGCGCTGAATATTTGGATTCCAGCGGCGACGTGTCTTTACCTGAGAGTGTGAAACGTTATTGCCAAAGCTGGGCCCTTTGCCACAGATATCGCATGTTGATGCCACAGCGGTACTCCTCTTATATGTGAAGGTAAGTAAGTCCTTAACGGACAAGGTGAAAGGGTATCGCGAACGTAGGGGCGGGCGCCAATCAAGGGGAAATCACGCTTTATTGCCTGCCTGTGAGCCTGAATTGCTCCACGGCTTGCACCGCACAGTAGGAGAGAATGCCACCATGGCAGATCTTGAAAGCAAACTCTCCTCAGTAATAGGAGATCGTACTGCCAAAGTTCTCACCGATACTTTTGATATAAAAACTGTTGGCGATTTGATGCGCCACTATCCCCGCAGGTATTTAGTGCGAGGAGAACTCTCTGATATTTCAGAGTTAGCAGAGGGTGATGAAGTCACTATTCTGGCTGAAGTACTCAGCTCAACAAATAGACCACTGCGCGGGCGCAAAGGCAGCATTTTCGAAGTCGTCGTCACCGATGGCACCGACAAGCTCTCACTCACCTTCTTTAATCAAGCGTGGAGGGAAAAAGAGTTAAAGGCGGGTCGTCAGGGATTATTTGCAGGCAAAGTGGGCGTATTCAATGGCAAGAAGCAGTTAGCCCATCCAGATTACGAAATGATTCCAGATGGCAACGATGTTGATGCAGCTGCGAGCTCTTTTGCAGGAAAGTATCTTCCTGTTTATCCCGCAAGTGCCAAGATGCCATCGTGGAAGATTTCTAAATGCGTTGAGATGGCAATTGATTCACTCGATGAAGTGGAAGATTTCCTACCTGAGCACATACGAAGCAGCTTTGGTTATCCCACGTTGCACCAAGGATTAGTGCAACTGCACCGCCCAGCTGATCTAGATTGCGCTGAAAGTGCACGTGAGCGTTTAACTTTTGATGAAGCTTTCCTGTTGCAGTCGCTATTGGTTTTGCGGCGCAATGAGTTAAGGAAACTCAATACAACTTCTCGTAAAGTGATTAAAGGTGGAGTTCTTGATTCATTTGATGCCTCATTGCCTTTCCAATTAACTGGGGGGCAAAGGGCGGTATGTGCTGAAATTGAAGGTGATTTAGCCCAAGACCATCCCATGCACCGTTTACTGCAAGGTGAAGTTGGTTCTGGTAAAACAATTGTTGCATTGCGTGCGATGTTGGCAGTTGTTGATAGCGGGGGACAAGCAGCCCTACTTGCACCTACTGAAGTCTTAGCAGCGCAACATCTTCGCACAATCGAAAAATTCCTTGGGCCCTTAGCCCAAGGTGGAACGCTGGGATCAGAAGAAGGTGCAACACAAATAACTTTAATTACTGGTTCTCAAAGCGCTGCAGCGCGCAAAGCTGCCCTTGCTCTTGCTGCTTCCGGTGATGCTGGAATTGTTATTGGCACACATGCATTACTCGGCGAAAAGGTTGAATTTAAAGATTTAGGCTTAATTGTTGTGGATGAGCAGCACCGCTTTGGTGTGGAACAACGCGATGCTCTCAAGGAAAAAGCACAGAAGCCTCCACATTTACTCGTCATGACAGCAACACCGATTCCTCGCACAGTTGCCATGACAGTCTTTGGTGATTTAGATGTTTCAACTTTGCGCGAACTTCCACTGGGTCGCCAGCCCATAACAACGCATGTCATTCCTGTCATGGAGAAGCCAACGTATTTGGAACGTGCATGGGCACGCATCCGTGAAGAAGTAGGACAAGGACATCAGGCATACGTTGTTGCACCACGTATTGCTGCCGGCAGTGATGAAAACGCAGATATTGATTTTCTCTTTGGTACAGAATCAAGTGATATTTCCTCCGTTGAAGAGCTTGCACCCCGCCTGCATGGTGGCGATTTAGCGGGATTGCGCGTTGCAATGCTGCATGGGCGCCTTAGCACGGAAGAAAAAGAAAGCACTATGAAGGCCTTTGCCGGCGGAGAGATTGATGTTTTGGTGTCAACGACAGTTATTGAGGTCGGTGTGGATGTTGCAAATGCAACGATTATGGTGATTATGGACGCTGATCGCTTTGGTGTTTCACAACTTCACCAGCTTCGCGGTCGTGTGGGACGCGGAACTTCACCGGGCCTATGTCTGCTCGTAACAAATGCCATTGCGCAAACTCCAGCACGAGAACGCTTAGATGCAGTGGCTGGCACTGTTGATGGCTTTGAACTCTCTCGTATCGATCTTGAACAGCGCCGAGAAGGAGATGTATTAGGTGCATCCCAATCTGGAACTCAGTCGCACCTGCGATTACTTCGAGTGCTGCGCGATGAAGAGTTAATTGAGAAAGCAAGGACTGCTGCGCAGGATTTGATTGCGACATCATTGGATTTAACAAGTTATCCTGCGCTTAAGAAAGAATTAAGCGCTATGGCTAATGATATGGCCGTGGATTATTTGGATAAGGGTTGATGCGTTGAGAATCATTGCAGGCGTTGCTAAAGGTCGCACACTGGGCACAGTTGCCGGTGCTACACGCCCAACTTCAGATCGTGCACGTGAGGGGTTGTTCTCCTCCCTGTTATCTGAGTTTGGTGATTTTCTAGGGCTTCACGTTTTAGATTTATTTGGTGGATCTGGCGCAATTGCACTTGAAGCGCTATCACGCGGTGCAACGCTGGTCCATATCGTTGAAAAAGATGCTGAAGCACAAAAGACTATTGAAAATAACTACGAGCTGGTAAATAAGAATAAGCCTGCAGGAAAGTTTCATCTCTATGCCATGTCAGCTCAAAGATTTGTTACTGATCCACCTAAAGAAAAATACCACATCGTTTATATTGACCCGCCTTATGATTTTTCAGATGTAGAGGTTGAAGAGATTTTAAGTAAGTTACATGCAGGCTCTTTCCTTAAAGATGATGCGGTGATTGCAGTTGAGCGCACGGCAAAGCGTTCAAATTTTTCATGGCCAGAAGGCTTTAGCGCAGTGCGCGAACGCAACTATGGGCAGGCCACGATTTTCTATGGCAATTACACGCCTGAGAATGGATAACTGACCCATCTCTTGCTAGCGTTTAGACCATGAGACGCGCGGTTTGTCCTGGATCCTTTGATCCAATCACTTTTGGTCATCTCGACATCATTGCTCGCGCAAGTGCTCACTTTGATCATGTTGTGATTGCAGTGCTTGAAAATCGAACAAAATCCTCTCTATTTTCAGTTGCTGAGCGCATTGAGATGATCCAGGAAACTACCTCTCACTTATCTAATGTGAGCGTTGATTCATGGTCAGGTTTACTCGTTGACTACTGCAAGAGCAATTCGATTCAAGCCATCGTCAAGGGATTGCGCGCAGTGAGCGATTTTGATTACGAACTTCAAATGGCCCAAGTAAATCTGCAAGGCTCAGGGGTTGAAACCATGTTCATGGCAACTTCACCTACACACTCATTCTTATCGTCATCATTAGTTAAAGAGCTCGCCCATTACGGGGGAGATGTTTCCACGATGGTGCCAGCATCGATAAATGCAGCACTCAAACTTCGAGTAGGCGGGAAGTAAAAAATGGATTCAGTTGAAAAGTTAACATCTGCAATCACTATGGTTGAAGAAGCTCGTGGTGTTCCACTTTCTGCTAGCTGTGTAGTGCACCGCGGTGAAATGCTAGAACTGCTCGATGAAGCACGTGCTGCACTTCCTAACGATCTTGAATCGGCGCAAAAACTTATCGCTGCTCGTGATGCCATCATTGAAGAAGGCCGTGTTAGTGCTGAGCAGATGATCGCTATGGCTAGAGAAGATGTGGCCAGAATGGTTGAACAGACCTCAATCGTTCAAATGGCACGTGATGAAGCTCGCAAGATTCTCGATGAAGCTCGCACATTAGGTGATCAAGAGAAGCAAGAAGTTGAGGAATATATCGATGGTCGTTTGGCCACGTTAGAAGTAATTTTGAATAAGACTCAAGATGCAGTTGCACGTGGCCGTGAGCGCCTTGCCGGTGCAAATGATAAAGATGTTCTTTCGCAACTCTCAGATGCCGACTAACTCCTATGGCACGCTTACCGGAGCCTTTTAAGTTCAATACCCATGAACTTGCACGCCGTGCAGGGGAGATGAAGGAGTATGAACTCGACATCGAACTTCTAGAAAAACTGGGAGTTGAGCTCATATCCGTTCCTGCCGGAGAAGTAATTGAGGTAGATGCCCGCCTGGAATCAGTTACAGAAGGCATATTGCTCACTGCAGATATCTTTGCAATCGCTAAAGGTGAATGCACCCGCTGCTTAGATCCAGTTGAAATAGAGATTGAACGTAAGGTGCAAGAGCTCTACTACTACGCACAGAAGTTAGAGCGACCAAAGAAGAAGAAAAGAAACGATGATGAGGATGATTTAGGCGAAGATGATGAGTTGATGATGGATGGCGACATTATGGATTTAGAGCCACCTATCCGAGATGCCATCGTTCTCGACCTTCCGATTAATCCACTCTGCAGTGATGATTGCCCTGGGCTATGTCCTGAGTGCGGTGGTAAGTGGGCCGAGCTGCCAGCAGATCACGCTCATGAGGTTATCGATGCCCGCTGGGCCTCCTTGAATGGGCTGGATCTGGAGTAAGGCGGCCGATTTCAAGAATTAGCCCTTTTGGGGGATACTTACCCCTTGCAGCCACCGCTGCTTTTAGAAATAGATAAGAAGAGGTTCGAACCGTGCCAGTACCAAAGCGAAAAATGTCGCGTTCAAAGACGCGCTCACGCCGTAGCCAGTGGAAGACAACTGCTGCCTCTTTAGCAACATGCGGACAATGCCAATCTCCAAAGCTTCAACACACAGCATGTCCAACATGCGGTACATATAACCGCCGCCAAGTTCTAGAGGTTTGATCGTTAGTTCTATGCTCAATGAAGCGTTGGGGGTTGAACTTGAACCCTCACTTCTGGAGTTAGCTTTTACACACCGCTCATTTGCTTATGAATCTGCGAGCAAAGAAACTAATGAGCGTCTTGAATTTCTTGGAGATTCAGTTCTTGGTTTAATTGTCACCGAAGAACTTTATAAGCGCTATCCAGATTTAGATGAATCACGTTTATCACCACTGCGCTCAGGTGTGGTTAACATGCGTGCGCTCGCAGATATCGCGCGAACTTTAGAGCTTGGGCAATATATTCGCTTAGGTAAAGGTGAAGAAGTTACGAATGGGCGCGATAAAAACTCATTACTTGCAGATGCTCTTGAGGCCTTAATCGGAGCTATCTATCTTCAATGCGGCTATGAAAAATGTACTGAGATTGTGCGCAGATTGATTGCAACAACTATGGATTCAGCCGTTGCACGCGGAGCTGGTTTAGATGGCAAGACAGCCCTTCAAGAGTTAGTGGCTAGCCTTGGAAAAGGTGCACCTGAGTATGTTGTTACAGAACAAGGCCCAGATCACGATAAAGATTTCTCGGCTACAGCAATGGTTGCTGGAAACGCTGTTGCGGTGGGAACCGGAAAAAGCAAGCGAGAGGCTGAGCAAGTAGCTGCCCGAATTGCATATGAAACTCTAAAAACTGAGCTGCCCGAGCAGTAATTTCGCCAAAAACAAGCACGTGGCGCGATAGGTTTACCGCGTGTATCTCAAGAGCATCACCCTCAAGGGCTTTAAGTCCTTTGCCTCTAGCACGACATTGCGTCTTGAGCCAGGTATTACATGCGTTGTTGGTCCTAACGGTTCAGGTAAAAGTAACGTCGTTGATGCCCTCACCTGGGTTATGGGTGAACAGGGTGCAAAATCCCTTCGCGGGGGCAAAATGGAAGATGTTATTTTCGCTGGAACAAGTGGCCGTGCACCACTTGGTCGCGCAGAAGTTTCACTCACAATCGATAACACCGATGGCGCACTGCCTATCGACTACACCGAAGTAACTATTTCTCGCATTCTTTTCCGTAACGGCCAGTCTGAATATCAAATTAACGGTGAAGCTTCACGTTTACTTGATATTCAGGAACTACTCAGTGATTCAGGTATTGGCCGCGAAATGCACGTCATCGTTGGTCAAGGCCAGCTAGATGCAATCTTGATGGCGACTCCAGAAGAGCGCCGTGGATTTATTGAGGAAGCCGCGGGTGTCCTTAAGCACCGTAAGCGTAAAGAAAAAGCTTTGCGCAAACTTGATTCAATGCAAGCCAACATGGCACGTGTTCAAGATCTAACTGTTGAGCTGCGCCGCCAACTTCGCCCACTAGGTAAGCAAGCAGAGGTCGCAAAGAAGGCGGCAACAATTCAGGCAGATCTACGTGATGCAAAGCTGCGTTTGTTTGCTGATGATTTTATTTCGATGTCTCGCACACTCGATGCTGAGGTGGCCGATGAAACTGCTTTGCGTCAAAAGCGTGCAGAGGTTGATAGAGAACTTGAAGCGATCCGTTCTCGCGAAGAAGTACTCGACGCTCAATCAGCAGTTGAATCTCCATTACTTGTTCAAGCACAAGAAACATATTATCAGTTAAATTCTCTACGTGAAAAATTCCGTGGAACACAAAGCCTTGCACAAGAGCGCTCACGCTTTCTCAATGAAGAGGCTGAAGAAGCCCGCTCTGCGGGCCGTGATCCAGAAGCGTTAGAAAAAGAGGCGCACGTTCTACGCCAAGAGGAAACTCATTTACGAAATAACATCAATGATGCGCGCACAGCGCTAGCTGCAGCAAGTTCTGCGCTTACAAGTGCTGAACAAGCGCTAAAGATGGATGAAGATAAAATCGCTGCAGCAATGCGCGCTATCGCAGATGCCCGCGAAGGAACTGCGCGCCAAGAAGGACATATCAAATCACTTCAGGCACGCCTTGAAGCAATCGCAGAGGAAATCGCACGTCTGACTAAAGCCCGTGATGATGCCCAGCACCGCGTTGATGGCGCATCACGTGAATATGCCTCCTTTGAACTTGAAATCGCTAGCGCCGATTCTGGCGAGCTAGGTCTTGATTCAGCATTTGAGAGTGCAAAGTCCACACTCGATGACTCTAAGACAAAACTAGGTGTGTTAGTTGATTCTGAGCGCGCAGCAGATCGTGAGCGAAATGCCGTTGAAGCTAAGTTAGAAGCAATGAAGTTGACCTCACAAAATCGTGATGGCGCATCAGCTCTGATGCGCGATTCACGCGGTGTTCACATTTTGGGCTCAATTGCCTCACTCATTGAGATTGACAAGGGATGGGAATCTGCAGCTGCAGCCGCCCTTGGATCTTTTGCTGATGCAATTGTTGTTCAGGATTTATCGTCAGCTGTCACAGCGTTAACAACTCTTCGTGATCAAAACTTAGGCCAGGCAGACATCCTGGTATATGAAGCGGGTAACAGCGGAAATTCAAATATTCCTGCTGGTTTAATTGCACTCGCCTCGCATATTCGCTCACATTCCATTGGTGATCTGATTTCATCGCTTCTGGCCTCAACTGTTGTTGCTGAAAATGCCAGAAATGCTGAAGCAATTCTTCGCTCACACCCATCAGTAACTGTTATTACGCGTGATGGAGATGTCATTACTAAGGTTCGTGCACGTGGAGGTTCTAAATCTTCATCTTCTCTCATTGAGATTAAATCTTTGATTGAAAGCCTTGAAGTTAAGCTCACTGAAATTACACACACATGCGATCGCCTAAAGTTCGAAATCGCAACGGCAACTACCGAGGTTGCCGATTCTCAGGGATCATTTGATGTTGCACTCTCAAGGCTCAATGAATCAGATGCCCGTATTGCATCTATTACCGAACAGTTAGCCGTTTCTGGCCAAAATATGAAATCGGCTGTGGCTGAAGTTGAACGACTCAACACCTCTATTCAGGAAGCAAGCTCAGCTAAAAGCCGCGATGAGGGCGAGCTAGTAATTGCCCAAAATCAACTACATCAACAAGGTGTAGTTGCAGAACCTGATCACACATTCACTGAAAATTTACGCAACGCTGTTTCACTGGCGCGTACGACTGAAGTTGAAGCGCGTTTAGCCGTTCGAACAATCGAAGAGCGCGTTGATTCAGTTGCAGCACGCGCTAAAGCCCTTGAAGATTCAGCACGCAATGAGCGTGAAGCCTCAGAGCGTGCCATTGTGCGTCGCGGTGCTCGCGCACGAGCAGCCGTAATATCGCAAGCAATTGCCGAATCTGCTTATGAAGTTCTTATCCATATTGAGCGCTCTATTGCTAAAGCTGCAACTGAACGCGCCCGTCTTGAAGGATCACGAACTGCTAGAGATGGTGAAACTCTGACTGTGCGGGCACGTGGACGTGAATTGACTACCGAACTAGAACAACTAACCTCTAGTGTTCACAAAGATGAAATTGCCCGTGCGGAACAACGCATGCGTATTGAAACTCTTGAAAACAAGACGATGGAAGAGTTTGGTATCGACACCCAGGTTCTAGTTTCTGAATATGGGCCTGATAAAGATGTTCCAACATTTTTTGAAAATGAAGCTGGTGAAATTGTCACAACCGAACTCATCCCATATCGCCGTGATCAACAGGAAAAGCGTTTAGCCTCAGCTGAGCGCTCACTTACTCTGCTCGGCAAGATTAATCCTCTAGCCCTTGAGGAGTTCTCTTCCCTTGAAGAGCGTTTGAAGTTCTTGGCTGAACAATTAGAGGATTTAAAGAACACCAAGAAAGACTTGCTGGACATCATTAAAGAAGTTGATGATCGTGTTCAGTCAATCTTTATGGAAGCCTTTGAAGAAACTGCAAAGCATTTTGAAGATATCTTCTCCCGACTCTTCCCAGGTGGTGATGGCCGTTTAATTTTGACGGATCCAGATAATCCAATGATCAGTGGTGTTGATGTTGAGGCTCGTCCACCCGGAAAGCGCATTAAGCGTTTATCTCTGCTTTCAGGTGGAGAAAAGTCTTTGACCGCAGTTGCCATGCTGATTGCAATCTTCAAAGCACGCCCTAGTCCGTTCTATGTGCTCGATGAAGTTGAAGCGGCCCTCGACGATACCAACCTTGGCCGATTGTTAGTGATTTTTGAGGAGCTTCGCGCAACTTCTCAGCTGATTGTCATTACGCACCAAAAGCGCACCATGGAGATCGCCGACGCTTTGTATGGCGTGACTATGCGTGGCGATGGTGTCTCTGAAGTAATTTCTCAGCGTTTGCGCGAATCTGACGCAAGTTAAGAAAAGCTTCTCTATGGGTTTATTTAGCAAGTTCATCGCCAAAATCAAAGGAACAAATGGGTTTGCACCTGCTGATTGGAAAGAGTTAGAAGAGGAACTGCTTCTATCTGACTTAGGCCCATCACTTACCAAAGAGTTCTTAGAACAGGCCCGTAAAGTTAAGAGCGAGAGCGCCGAAGAGGCTCTCTCTCAGATACTTTCGACGCATCTATCGACTAAAGATCGTGGCGCACTACTTGGACAAGGGACAACTGTCGTCATGGTTGTTGGTGTTAATGGAACGGGGAAAACAACAAGTGTTGCAAAGCTAGCCGCGCAGCTAAAGAGCGGTGGTAAGAAAGTTGTGATGGCAGCAGGAGATACCTTTCGAGCTGCTGCCGTTGAGCAGTTACAAACCTGGGGGATGAGAATTGGTGTTGAAGTAGTTTCAGGTAAAGCAAATGGTGATCCAGCATCCGTTGCATTTGATGCTGCTAAGAAAGCCCAAGAGAGTAAAGCTGACTTTCTGATTATTGATACCGCAGGGCGATTACACAATAAGAATGATTTGATGGCAGAGCTTGAGAAAGTTAAACGCGTCGTTGAGAAAGTATTTCCAATTAATGAAGTTCTCTTGGTAATTGATGCAACAACTGGTCAAAACGGTTTGCAGCAGGCCAAGATATTTACCGAAGCAGTAAAAGTGACTGGAATTATTTTGACCAAGATTGATGGGAGCGCAAGAGGTGGTGTTGCGCTAGCTATTGAGAAAGAACTCGACATTCCAATCAAGTGGATCGGCACGGGGGAGTCTGAGGCTGATTTTGCCCACTTTGATGCCGATAGTTATATCCAAGGGCTGCTTTCGTAACCTAGACGTAACACAGGGGCAAATTTGTCACGCCCCCGCAATAGTTCACATCATCTGCTGTAACCAGGGCTAGAGAAGGTATGTCCATCTCAATGGCGAGAAATTTCTTTTCAAGACTGAAGGAAGATGAAAATATGACAGATATTGCGTTGAACTCAGGTGATACCGCCTGGATGTTAGCAAGCACCGCTCTCGTTCTTCTTATGACACCTGGACTTGCCTTTTTCTACGGCGGAATGGTTCGCACTAAGAGCGTTCTTAATATGATGATGATGTCCTTTATAACTATTGGCATCGTTAGCATTTTGTGGGTTATTTATGGTTTTGAATTAGCTTTTGGCTATAAAGCTGATTCACCTTGGTATGGAAATCTTTCATTCTCAGGCTTAGGTGGAATGGTCAATGACTTCACAAATAATGGTGGTATTTATCCAATTCCGGTTTTGGTTTTTGCAGCGTTTCAATTAATGTTTGCAATCATTACTCCAGCTCTCATCTCTGGTGCAATTGCAGATCGCACTAAGTTCACTGCTTGGGCAGTATTCGTAGCAATCTGGTCAACTATTGTTTACTTCCCAGTTGCACATTGGGTTTTTGCTTTTGGTAACAAAGTTGGTGACACTGTTACTGGTACTGGCTTCCTTGCAGGTAAAGGTCTTGAAGACTTTGCTGGGGGAACGGCAGTTCATGTCAATGCAGGGGCCGCTGGTTTAGCACTTGCGATAATTCTCGGTAAGCGTGTTGGCTGGCGCAAAGAGTCAATGCGGCCACACTCATTGCCATTAGTACTCCTTGGATCAGGTCTACTTTGGTTTGGCTGGTTTGGATTTAATGCCGGGTCAGCACTTGCAGCTAATGGAATTGCGGGTCTAGCATTCCTCAACACTCAAGTTGCAACTGCCGGAGCACTTGTTGGCTGGTTGTTAGTGGAAAAGATTCGCAATGGACATCCAACGTCCCTTGGAGCTGCATCTGGCGCAGTTGCAGGTTTAGTTGCAATAACTCCTGCATGTGCCTTCGTTGCACCATGGGCAGCAGTGGTTATCGGATTATTTGCAGGTATTTTCTGCGCACTTGCAGTTGGTTTGAAGTATAAGTTCGGATTCGATGATTCACTCGATGTCGTCGGAGTTCACTTAATTGGTGGAATCTGGGGATCTTTGTCAATCGGCTTGTTTGGCACACAAGTTGTTAACAGCGTTGGCCTGGATGGTCTTTTCTATGGCGGCGGCACTGATTTACTTGCTAAACAAGGGCTAGGTGTTGGAATGGTTGCACTTTATTCATTCCTCGTTACATTGGTACTTGGGTTCATCATCGAAAAGACAATCGGGTTCCGTGTCTCGAAAGATGATGAAGTAGAAGGTGTCGACTTGTCTGAACATGCCGAGACTGCTTATGAAATGTCTAGCTCTTCACGAGGAGGTTCTTTCTGATGAAGTTAATTACAGCAATCCTGAAGCCATCTAAGCTAGAAGATGTCAAGAATGCTCTGCAGGAACATGGCGTTAAAGGGATGACGGTCTCAGAAGCTAGTGGCTTTGGTCGTCAAAAGGGACATACCGAGGTTTATAGAGGAGCCGAATACACAGTCGACCTCATTCCAAAGGTTCGACTTGAAGTACTAGCAGATGATGCAGAAGCAGCTGCAGTTGTCGAAGTCATCGTTAAGGCAGCATCAACAGGAACCATAGGTGATGGAAAGATTTGGACGACGCCAGTTGATCAAGTAGTACGTGTTCGCACTGGAGAACGTGGGCCAGAGGCAATCTAAGTTTCTTATAGGTGAAACTTTAAGTAAAGGCGGGCCAACAAAGTTGGCTCGCCTTTATTGCAACTGCTCAAGTAGTCTTAGCGCCTTATGTTCGAGTCACTTACTTCCCGCTTTAGCAGCGCACTTTCAACGTTGCGCTCACGCGGCAAAATTAGTAGCGCAGATATTGATGCGACCTGTGCTGAGATTCACCAAGCTCTACTTGAATCTGATGTTGCACTATCTGTCGTAGAAAGCTTCGTTGAGCAGATACATGAGAAATCTTTAGCTGCCCTTGCGACAATGCAGTCTGGTACTAATCAGGGGCAAGCAATCTTTGAGATCGTTAATACATCTCTTATTGAAATTCTTGGGGGAGAAGCACGCAGAGTTCGTTTTGCGAAGAATCCTCCAACTGTCATTATGTTGGCAGGTTTGCAAGGTGCTGGAAAGACAACTTTGGCTGGAAAGCTTGCAAAGTTCTATGCAGAACAGGGAAACACGCCACTTCTGGTTGCCTCCGACTTACAACGACCAAATGCTGTCACACAGTTGCAAGTGGTGGGTGAAAGTATTGGTGTTCCAGTCTTTGCGCCAGAGCCGGGCAATGGAGTTGGTGATCCAGTAAAGGTTGCAAAGAGCGGTGTTGAGTTTGCTAAATCAAAGCTCTACAACATGGTTATCGTTGATACCGCAGGTCGCCTAGGTATAGATGAAGAGCTAATGAAACAAGCAGCTGATATTCGAGATGCCGTAAATCCAGATGAAATTCTCTTTGTTGTTGATGCCATGATTGGTCAAGATGCGGTGAGAACCTCACAAGCGTTTTTAGATGGCGTTGGCTTTGACGGTGTTGTTTTAACTAAGTTAGATGGTGATGCTCGCGGTGGTGCAGCTCTCTCAATCGCTTCCATTACCAAGCGTCCGATTATGTTTGCATCCACTGGCGAAAAGCTCAGTGATTTTGACATTTTCTATCCCGACCGTATGGCCTCACGAATTCTTGGAATGGGAGATGTTGCAACACGTGCCGAACAGGCTAAGAAAGCCTTTGATGGTGATACATCTGCAAAACTGGAAGCAAAGTTTGCAAGCGGTGAAGATTTCACATTGGAAGATTTCCTAGAGCAACTACAAGCAATGTCTAAAATGGGCTCGATGTCTAAGTTATTAGGCATGCTGCCCGGTGTTGGGGCGATGAAGAAACAGATTGAAAACTTTGATGAAGGCGAAATTGTTCGCACTAAAGCAATTGTTCAATCAATGACTCCGATTGAAAGACGCGATCCTAAAGTTCTCAACGGCTCTCGCAGGGCTCGAATTGCGCTAGGTTCTGGTCGCAAGGTCTCTGATGTGAACAACTTGGTAGATCGCTTTTCAGCGGCCCAAAAGATGATGAAGCAAGTGCGAAACGGGGCAACGCCACAAGGCATGGCTGG